>NZ_JBEYTW010000118.1:0-26711 GCF_040643275.1 Spirillospora sp. NPDC047418 | reverse complement strand
ACCGGCTCGAACGTCCCGGCCCGGTCGCGCGGCACCGACAGACGGACCGGGCCGACCCCGGTCTGCACCGTCTTGCCCCTGCCCCGCCCGTTGCGGGAGTTCCCCGAGTTGTTCCCGGCCTGGTCGTGCTTGCCATAGCCCAAGTGCGCGGTCAGCTCGGCCTCCAGTGCCCGCTCGAGCACGGCCTTGACCAGCTGCCCCAGCATCGAGTCCTCACCGGTCAGCCTCAGCTGCCCCGCCTCGTCCTTCGAGCGCTCCAGCAGCACGTCCAGTACCTCATCGCCCAGCAGCTCCCGGACCGGCACATCCCGGTTCCCACCCGCCATCGGCACCATTCCACCGACACCGGCCCCGGCCTGGGCGACACTCTCATTCCCCTCGATCACACTCACAACTTCGAATCCCCCCGAATTCGATGGATGATCTTCCCTGTCGATCATCTACCCACCAAGATCATTTCCACGCCTTAGGAGATACCCCCCAGTGAGGATTACCGGTCGATCTGATACCGGAGGTCTCCACTAGGGCCCTCCTACCGTAAACGTGACGCCCCGCTGCCAGTGCGCGGCCATGGTATCCAGGTGGGTCGCCTCGCTGATGTTGCGGCGCCGGAACGGTGACAGGGCATTGCGAACGCTGGAGACCGCCGTGCGGGCGCGAGCAGAGTCGACCCCATCGAGCAGATGTAGCGCCTCGGTCCAGGCATGGCAAGCCAACTCTAGTTGGCCCTGTTCGGCGTGATAATTGCCGAGGTCACAGAGTTGCAATGCGCGGACGCGAGGGTGGGTGTCGGCGTTCCAGCGACGCACTGATTCATGCAGGTGTTGTTCGACGGCCGAGTCGCCCAGGGTCCGGAGTGTCTTGGCGGTGTGCGTGGTCAGCAGCGGCTGAGGCGCTCCCATCGCCAGCGCCCACCATGGGCGTTTGCTGTCGGGGGTATGGACATTGATGCAGTGTTCAGCTTGGGTGAGCGCGGCACGGGCGGCTCGGTGGTCGCCAGCGGCGGCGTGGGTGCGGGCCAGCGCGAGGTTGAGTTGGCCGAGAGTGGCGCTGTCGACCCGTCCGCCCCCAGCGGTGCGGGCGGCCTCGGCGAGGTGCACGCAGTGACGGCCGTGTCCTAGGTCTATGGCCTGATGGGCGATGAGCCGCAGCACGAATGCGGCATGTGCGGGGTCGGATTCGCGGGCGAGTTGCCAGGCGTGCAGATAGTAGCGCTGGGCGAGTCCCTCGCGTCCAGCGTCATGGGCTTTGAACCCGGCCAGGCGGGCGAGCTCGGCGACGGCGCCGTACATGTCGGCGCGGATAGTGGAGTTGGCAAAGCGGCCGCGCAAATACGTGGTGGCATCGGTGGCCAGATACTCCGCCAGTGGGGTTCGGCCCGCGCCGCCGCCGAGGCGCTCGTCGGCTCGGGTGAAGGTGGCGACCATATCGCGGACGGTGGCGACTTCGGCTCGGCCGATAGAGCCGCGGCGTGCGGCAGCTTGGGCGCGGCCTGACAGCGCAGGAACGGGGAGCGCAGCGGCCATTGGCAGGGAGAAGATCGTGGTGAGGAATCCGCGGCGGTCCACGTCCAGCCTCCCGAGGTTCGCCAGGTCGGTCACCGAGTCACCGGTGACGGCGGGAACGTCCTGGGGCGAGCCTAGTCCGAGGTCGGTAGTGGTTATCACTCGTCGGCATGCGCGGGTGAGGGCCTCGGCGAGGTAGTGCGCAGTGCGGGGTTTGGGGGGAACCCCACGAACCCAGTGTGTGACGGCCGCAGAGTTGGTCCGCAGGACTTCGCCGTTCTCGGCGGCAACGGTCCGGGTGAGCGCGGCGACAGCCGTGTAGGGCAGGCCGGTCGCGTTGATCGCTGCTTCCAGCCGGCGGTTGCGCTGGGTGCCTGCGGGTTTCATGACGGCGGTATTCCCCGGCCGTTAAGCGCGTTAAGCGCCCCGAGGGGCCGAGCCCTATGGCGGGTTGTGGCCACTAGGCGTTGAATCCGGCACGAGACCGGCTCCCGATCGAGGAGGTACTTCTGTGAGCCCGCACTCAACCTCCACCCCGACGGACGCTCAGGCCGCAGAACGGCCCGGCGGTGCTCTGAGCGACCAGGCCATCACCGAAACCGAGGACTTCAGCTCAGTTTTGCTGCCGGCTGGCAGGTTCATTATCGGCAAGAGGTTCGACTTCGAGGCCGGTCACCAGCTGCCCGGCCTGCCGCCTGAGCACAAGTGCTCCCGTCAGCACGGACACAGCTACCAGGTCGAGGTCATCTTGACGGCGCCTTCGCTGGAAGAGCCCGGCTTCGTCACCGACTTCGGTGCGCTCGCCGGCTTCAAGGAGTTTCTGGTCGCCGAACTCGACCACCGAAACCTTCACCAGGTCCTGCCCGTCAAGCCGACCTCCGAGCGTCTGGCCCAGTTCCTGGCCGGCTGGTTCATCCAGAACGTCGAACCAGAGATCCCCGGCCGTCTGGTTGCCGTCTGTGTCCGGGAGACCGGACGGAGCTGGGCTCGGTTCGATGTGGAGGAGGCGTGACCGTGCCCGGGACGGCTGGGAGTGATCAACCGGCGAGCGGCACCGGGGCCCGGTTGATCGTCGCCGAGACCTTCGGTGTCGAGACGCCGACCTTTCAGGGCGAGGGCCCGAGCTGCGGGCACCCGGCGCTGTTCGTCCGCCTGTCCCGGTGCAATCTGACCTGCGCATGCTGCGACACGCCGTACACCTGGAACTGGGACCGGTTCGATCCGCGCGCGGAGTCGACGAAGCGGCCGGTGGCGGACCTGGTGTCCTGGGCCGCGTCCTGTTCGGTCGAACTGGTGGTGATCACCGGCGGCGAACCGCTGATCCAGCAACGGAACCTGGCCGCGCTCGTCCAGGGGCTGCTGGCGGTCGGGAAGCGGGTGGAGATCGAGACGAACGGCACCATCGCGCCCGACCAGGCGCTGCTTGTCGGGGGAGTGCGGTTCAACGTCTCCCCGAAGATCCACAGCTTCGGGATCGATGAGGGCACGAGCATCGTGCCGTCCGCGCTGGAGGCCTTCGCGGCGACGGGGAGCGCAGCGTTCAAGTTCGTCGCCTCCTCGGTCGCCGACCTCGACCGGATCGCCAGACTGGCCGCCGCCCACCGGCTTACGCCGGTGTGGGTGATGCCCGAGGGCACGACCGCCGAGGCGATCGTCGCTCGGACTCGAGTCCTGGCGGACGCGGTCGCCGCCCGGCACTGGCACTTCACCACCCGGCTGCACGTGCTGGCATTCGGCGACACCCGAGGCCGCTGACCGCGCGACCCTTCCCGCTCCGCTCCCGTTCAGTCCCTGTGCCCAGAAGCGAGGACACATCCCATGACGAGTACCTCCATCGCCGGTTCCGAAGCCGTGAGCGCCGACACGGCGGCCGTCCCATCAGCGGCCGCCGTGTCGGTGTCGCCTATCGATACCGACCGGGTCCGCGAGCTGATTGCCCAGCTCCTGTGCGCGTTGGGGGAGGACCCCGACCGCGAGGGGCTCACGGATACCCCGAAGCGGGTCGCGTCCTTGTGGAACACCTTCCTGTCCGGCGACACCGCCGCGACCGCGACGTGCTTCACCGAGCCGCACCTGAGCGGGCAGTTGGTCGTCGTGGGCGGGATGAGCGTGTGGTCGCTGTGCGAGCACCACCTGCTGCCGATGAACCTTCAGGTCGTCGCCGGGTACGTGCCGGGCGGGCGCGTCCTTGGCCTGTCGAAGTTCGGCCGCATCGCGCAGCGGCACGCCGGCCGTCTGCAAGTCCAGGAGCGGTTCACCCGACAGGTCGCCAGGGAGATCGCCGGCGTGCTCGGCAGTGACGACGTGGCCGTCGCCGTCCACGGCACGCACCTGTGCATGAGCATGCGGGGCGTGCGGATGGAAGAGGCCCGAACCACCACCCTGCACACCAGCGGCCGGTTCGACCGTGATCCGCTGCTGTCCCAGCAGTTCCTCGCGCTGGGCACCGGCCAGTGGAGGGCCGCCGTCTGATGGCCGAGAGCATCGAGGTTTCGGTGATCGCCCCGCCCGCCTACCTGGACCTCTTCGTCGCCCAGGAGCCTGCTCGTGTCCACCACGTGGCCGCCCAGCGGGTCCTGACTGATCCGGCCTACCGCGCGTTCTTCCGCCGCGAGGCCGGACGCGGTGCCGAGATCGTCGTCGACAACGGTGTCTTCGACCTCGGTCACGCCCTCCCTGCCGCTGATCTGGTCGCGGCGGCCCGCGCTGTCGGGGCCCGCGAGATCGTCCTGCCCGACGTCATGGGCGACGGGCCCGCCACCATCGCAGCCAGCGACCGAGCCGCACGCGAGATCGGTGACCTCAGCGATGACGTGCGGCTGTGCGCGGTGGTCCACGCTGCCGACGATCATGAATGGCTGCGCTGCTACGACCGGTTCGCCTCCAGCGACTACGTCGGCGCGATCGCCCTGCCCGCCTCCCGCCGTCCCGATCCCGCGCAGCAGTTGTGCCGGACCCGCTGGGCGGCCACCCGCTGCCTGGAAGAGCACGGCATGGTCGAGGACCGGATCGTCTACCGGCTCTTGGGCCTGGGGCGGACCGGGCACCTGGAGCTGGCCGAGCAGCGCGAGCACCAGTGGATCGCCTCCGTCGACGGCGCCGCCCCGGTCCTCCTGGGCGCGATGGGCGTCGCGATGCTGCCCGGCGGCCCGTACAACAAGCCCAGCACCCCCCGCGTCGAGCAGCTCGGTCCCATCCCCGAGCACCGGTTCGACCTGATCCGACGCAACATCCAGGTGCTGCGCGACGCAGCGGGCAGTAGCGTGCGGATCCCGGAGGCCCGCTCATGAGGCGCAGTGACCTGCTGTCCTACGGCGGCGCCGGGACCGAGCTGCGCGCTGCGCCGATCGAGGTGGCCGGTCACACCATGGGCCCCAACAGCCTGCTGCGCTACCTGCAGATCAAAGTGCACCATCTTGTCCGCGAACCGGGCTGGGATCGCATCCACGTCGTCGGGGGCTACGACCGCGGCACCGTGATCTCCCGGCTGGAAAAGACCGGCAAGCTGTTCAACGTCGAGCGCCCGACCGCAGAAGTCCACGGCCGCCAGCTGGTCATCAAGGCGTTCCCCGGTGCCGACTACGTCCACCACTACGCGTTGATCATCGCCACGTATCTGGCGATGACCGGCCGGGCAACCGACATCGTCACCTACCGGCTGCCCGACCCGGCAGCGTGCCGCGCGGCCGTCGAACCGCTCGACCTGCATCTGGACGCCGATCTGGTGATCGTCGGATGGGGCCTTCACCATCTCGCCCCGCCCGACGGCGTGTGGACCCGCGGACCGGGCTATGCGTGGCAGCGCGCCCGGGTGCACGGCCGCCGGGTGGTCTACCTCGGCTTCCTGCACAGCATCTGGGGCGACGTCGCCGGCCGCGTCGTCACACGTCTGGCCGAACTCGGCGCCCGCGACGTCGTCTACGTCGGCAAGGTCGGGGCGCTGGCCCCCGACATCGAACCCAACACCTGGCTGGCCACCGGGAACAACAGCCTCGTCCACGGGAACCCCGTGGTGTGGGACGACGTCTTCGACGGGTTCGCCGCATCCTCGCCCGGCGTGCGCGCGGGAGGACACGTCACCTCCCCCTCGATCCTGCTGGAAGACCGCGCGTGGCTGGCCCGGCACGCCGGGCACGCCTACGTCGACCCCGAAATCGGGCCCATGGGAGCAGCCGCACGCCGGGCGGGGATCAGATTCGGCTACCTCCACGTCATTTCCAACAATCTCGCCCGCCACTACGCCGCCGACCTATCCAATGAACGTCACAGCGACGTCATCCAGCGCCGCACGATCCTCATCGACCGCATCCGCGCCATCATCACCGGCCACCTGGCCGCCGAAGGCGCCTGAACACCCGAGGAGAAGCACCAGCATGACGGGCACCACGCCCCCCGCCGCGCCCACCCGCGGGCGGGAGATCACGGTCACCGGCATCGACGGGGCCGGAAAGTCCACCCTCGCCGCCCGGCTGTACCAGGCCCTCAACGACGCCGGGCAGCCGGCGGTGCTCATCGGCAAGCACACCACCACCGTCCCCATGGACGAGGACTTGTCGGCCTACCTCGACCGCGTCAACGGGGTGGTCTACCGCCGCGATCCCCGCGTCGCCCAAACGTGCGGCGACCACTACTGGCTGCTGCAGCTGGCCGCCTGGTACACCCTGCAGGACCAGTTGGTGATCCAGCCCGCGCTCGCCGCCGGCACCCACGTGATCCTCGACAACGCCCACCACAAGATCCTGGCCCGGTACGCCGTCAACCCCGGCCCCCTCGCGCACTTGGCCGAACAGGTCTTCGCTCATCTCCCCGAACCCGACCTGGTGATCTTCCTGCGGATCGGCGCCCAGGAGGCCCTGGCCCGCAAAGGCACGTTCACCTCCTTGGAGACCGGCCACTCGGGCGACGGCGACGAGGACTTCGTCCGCTACCAGGACGCTGTCCTCACCCAACTGCGCGAGCAGGAGCGGCGGGGCGAATGGCTATCGGTCGACGTCACCGACCTGGACCGCGAGACGGTCTTCAAGACCGCCGCCGCCGCGCTGGCCGACCGTCTCCAACTCCACCTCTGACCAGCCCGCACCGTCAGGAGCCCCTCCATGCCAGTGACCTCGCCCGACGACGGCGACTATGTGTGCCACGGCGTCACCTGGGCGACAGGCGACCCCCGGCTGCTACTCGCCCCGCTGCCCGGCGGGCCGCTGGTCCCCATGCCGCTCATGAACCGGCGTCTCGGCTACCGAGCAGGCGGTACCGGCCGGTGGTGCACGGGCCGGTACCGGTTCGTCGACACCGTCGCTGTCGAACCCGTCGCCTGCCCCGACCGCGCACGCGTCGACAAAGGCGCCCAGTGCACCGACTGCTGCGGGCGCGACGACTTCCGCCTCGCGCACCAGTTCCACCAGGGCGGCAACGCCCCCCAGGCCCTCATCCGGTACATGGCCCAACCACACTGGCTCTACCTGGCGACCTTCGCCGACGGAACCACCAAGGTCGGCACCGCAGCCGAACCCCGCAAACGCTCCCGCCTCGACGAGCAAGGCGCCCTGCTGGCCACCTACCTCACCCAGGCCTCCGACGGCCGCGCCGTACGACTCCTGGAAGACACCCTCACCGGCCGCCTCAACGTGCCCCAGACCGTACGCGCCGCGACCAAACTGCGGGCACTGGCCGACCTGCGGGACGTGGCCACGGCCCGGACCGCGCACGAGCGCCACGTGGCCCGCGCCGCCGCCGCCCTCACCGAGCTGGGCATCGACACCGTGCTGGACTCATGGACGCCCCCCACCGAGGGCGACCGCCTGCGCCGACACGACCCCGGACGCGTGCTCTACCCCCACGACCCGCGCGAAGGCGACCACGGCCTCACCTCTCTGTCCTGCATCGGCTCCCAGATCCTCGCCGCCCTCGACGGCGACGGGAGCGTCTACCTCCTCGACCTCGGCGTACTCAAGGGCCACCGGATCACCCTCGGCCCGTTCCACTCCCCCCGCACGGCCGTCCAACCACAGCTGTTCTGATTCCCTGACCGGGCCTCTTCCACCAAAGCGAGGTACTCCACGATGGCCCCCCAGGACGCCCTCCACGGATGGGACGACGCCACCACCGCCCAGGCCTACGCCGCCTTCGCCCGCGCCTACCCCATGTACAACGCCACCAGCCGCGACCTCGCCCGCCGCGCCCGCCTCACCACCAGCCGCCTGGTGATCGATCTGTGCGGCGGCACCGGCGCGACCGCTGCCGCGATCCTCGACCTCGTCCCGCACGACGCCCGGGTCATCTCGGTCGACAACGCGCCCGCCATGCAACGCGTCGGTCGCCGCCTGCTGCCCGACCCGCGCCTGGACTGGATCGCCGCTCCGGCCGAGGCTCTGGACGACCATGTCCCCGCCGCAACCGCCGATGCCGTGGTCTGCAACTCCGCGATCTGGAAGACCGACACCCCGGCCGTGTTCGCCGCGGTCCGCCACGTCCTGCGCCCCGGCGGCCGGTTCGTCTTCAACGTCGGCGGCGACTTCGCCGGCGTCCACCACAGCGACGAACAAACCGCGCGCACCGGCCCGTCACTCAACAGCCTCATCCAGAAGATGGCCGCCCGCGACTACGGCTACACCCCGCCCCCGGCCGACCCCGCCCCCAAGCTCCCGCCGAACACGATCCACAAGCAGCTGGGCGCGGCCCAGATGACCGTCCTGGACACCGACGTCATCGCCCAGCACGCCACGATGGCCGAGAAAAAGGCGTGGCTCTCGATCCCCGTCTTCGCCCGCCCCGAAGGCGACCTCACCCAGGCCCAGCGCATGGACATCCTCACCAAGGCCTACGCCCTCACCACCCCCGGCACGCCGACCGTGACGAGCTGGCTCGTAGTGGTCGCCCAGCGTCCCCAGGAGCAGACGTGAACACCACGCCCTCCTCCAACACCGGCCCGTCACGCTGCGACCACACCAGTGTGGGAGTGCTCATCACCTCCACCGCTGGACTGCTCGTCTTCGACCGTGCGACACCGCCGCTCGGCGTCGCACCGGTCGCCGGCCATATCGACCAGCACGGCAGCCCCGAGCAGGCCGCTCGACAGGAGACCGCCGAAGAAGTCGAGCTGGCGGTGACCCACCTGCACCTGCTACTGCACCAGTGGCGCCCCAACCGGTGCCGCCGCCCGACCTCCCAGCCACCTGGCCACGACTGGTGGATCTACCAAGCCCGCACCTCCGGGCCGCTCCGACCTTCCGCCCGCGAGGTGCACGCCCCCCGATGGACTCGCCCCGACCAACTCCAGCAGTTAGCCCTCCGTACCGCGGCCTACGCCAACGGGAACATCAACGAGCACGAATTCACCGAACGGCCCGGCCTGCAGCCGGTCTGGGTCGGCTTCCTGCACGACCTTCGGCTGGTCACAGTAGACGACACGTCACAGACCCGGATCGAAGAGATCGCCTGACATGCCCTACACACCGAGCTCCGCGCGCCACGATCCACGCCCGGCCGCGAGCCGCCGCACGTGTGCGCGGATGCGGTCACGATCATCGGCGAAGGCGCTCTCCCACGTCTCCCCCAGGGCGAACCACTGCGGCGGCTGGCCACGCTCCCCCGCCAGGGGCACATCGCGGCCGACGATGGCGCCGTACGAAAGACTCAAGGTCGGGGACCAGTCCGCGCGGAAGGAACGAACGGCCACGGCCGCGGGCACGGCCAACAGCTCCCCTCGCAGCCCGGTCTCCTCCCCAAGCTCACGCACTGCGGCCACCCGCGGAGTCTCCCCCAGCTCGACCTTGCCGCCGGGCGGCACCCAACCACGCACGCGGTGCTTGACCAGCAGCACGTGGCTAAGGGCCGGGTCCACCACCCACACCTCGGCGGCAAACGGCTCCATCGACAGCCGGGCATGGTGATCCAACCATGCCCGAGCCCCGTCGAACTCCAGCACGGCGAGACGAGCATCGGCGATCGCCGCTTCCAACGTCATCCGGTCAATCACCCAGGTCACCCTATGCCGACGCCCGGAACGCTCCACATCAGGCCCCGTGACATACGTCGCACACCCTCCGCAAAGGCGGAAAACAGCAGCAACGAATCGGGCCGCACTACCCCGCCCGGGAAATGGTTAGCGATTATGGGCAGTAGCATCACGCAAAACAACTGGATAGTCCTGGGCGGAATCCATCTGCTGAACCAGACCGCACCCCGCCGTCCGAGCGACCCGATCGTGCTGGTCCAGGTGCCTCCGCAAGAGGTCTGCTCTCCCAGCACCACCGTGGTCATCCGCTGGGAGGCACTTGGATCCTGCCCAGTCACCGCCTTAACCATGGGCGGCGACCGGATCCAACACGCCCAGATCGACGGAGACGCCCTGTTCCCCGACGCCATCGCCGGCGAACCGCTCCGCCAGATCGTCGGGCTGGCGGTAGCGCCCGGCCTCGTACCGCTGTGCTACCTATCCCAGCAACCCAGCGGCAGTTACCACTCCTACGCACAGATCCGGTTCTACGCCGAAGACGCCTGTTTCGTGCGCACCACCCCCGAGCCGATCGGCGGCGGCCCCGCAGAAGCGCTCCACTGGCTGGAACCGATGCTGGACGCGCACGCCACCTCAGCGCTTCGCTTGAATAACCATCTGCGATACTTCCGCACCCATTTCACTGGAACCGAAC
Organism: Spirillospora sp. NPDC047418; assembly: GCF_040643275.1. Classification (NCBI taxonomy): domain Bacteria; kingdom Bacillati; phylum Actinomycetota; class Actinomycetes; order Streptosporangiales; family Thermomonosporaceae; genus Spirillospora; species Spirillospora sp. NPDC047418. The sequence goes on along the minus strand of NZ_JBEYTW010000118.1, from coordinate 16,558 downwards.
TGGAATACAAATACAACCTGCCGCCCACCATAGACATCTGGGCCACCTCCCTGCAACTACTGAAAACTCTGCGCCATGGCGGCCTCGCGGACTTCCGCCCGGAATATAGGGAAGAGTTCCAGATCAACTACTTCGACAACCACATGTTCGACATCATCGGACCTGAAGACGAACGCGGATACGCATCCTTCATCCCCACCGCCAGCGGCAAGCACATACTCAAACGCAAATGGTTCACCGAAGACTCCTTTGCACGCCGCGAGCAGCTCTTCCCAGACATCAACATATCTCCAGACGAGTTCAGCGACCACTTGCGCTCAAAACTCGGCCTCCAAGTACGCGCACTCCCACCCTTCCGGCGAGTCCGCTACGACGTACAATGCGAATCAATGCGCACCGGGCACATCCTCGGCATCTTCATCGACCGATGCTCACTCCTCAGCGACCCCGACACGGTACTTTCGCAATGCGAACTGGAATACCGGCGCTCACGCAGCATCCTTCCCCACGACCAACAGGAGGTACTGGGCGACATGGAGTACGTCGACCGATGGCTCGTGCAGTATCTGACCGACCTCGGCATACCAACAAGGCGAACCTTCTACTCCAAGCTCACCTTCCTGCGAGATGTTGCAGCCACTCGCCTGAACTGATAGCAGCGCGCCTAATTATTGGTGCATAGCGAGGACAGGCGCTCGGGCCGTCCCGCCCAGGCGAGCCATCAGTTCCACGCCATCGTTTCGAATGCGTAGAAGGGACTCCGCCCTGCAGGGAGGCTGCCGGGTCCGACCTGCCCCGAGATCAGCTTGCTCGTCGACGCAGGCCAGTGTGCTGCTCCAAGGATCTGCCAGCGGACCACGTCCTCGGAGACGACCGCCAGGTCCTGACGCCCATAGCGGAGACGCGCTGTCGACTCACCTCGCTCGTGATGCTCGACTTGCCGGACCCGGAGCTGCCACCCAACGATCAACACCACCATCCGCGAAGCCGCTACTGTGCAACCGAGTCGGACGAACGCCACATTTGCCGTGGCTGAGCGATGCGACGATCCCGAGTCCGAAGCCCCCTTCCTCAAGGTCCGCAACAGCGATCTTGGGATCGACGAGGTGACCGTCGTAGGCGTCGCCGTCCGTAACGATCGGACTGTCGGTACTGGTGTCGTTGATGGCCTTGGCGAGGCGAACGGCGATCAGTTCAATATGGTTGTCGGCATCGGCGACTTCGCAGAGCACCAGGGCACCTGCGCTTCTGACGACTCGAAGCTCACACTCACCATCAGTGTGCACCAAGGCATTGGTGCCAACTCGCTGACTACCGTCTCCAGGTCACTCACGATTTCGTCCTCCAGGTGGAGGCTTACCTCGCCGCGCCACACCTGGCGAAGGTAGGACATGCCGATGGCGCGTTCGAGCGGCCAGACCGTGATGGTCACCGTTGCGCTCTCACCGAGGATCTCCAAGCGTTTGAGTTCGACGCGGCCAGTACTCGCTGCTGTAGTGCAGTTCCTGGTGGACTGCACTAGGGGCTTGTCCATGGATGCTCCTTGAGGTCATGGCTGACCGCCCAGTCGCTACCAACCGTCGCGCCGCTTCCGGTCGCTAATCCGGGCCCCGACGCTCGCCACATGCAGGTCCTTATGCCCTTCTTAGCCAAACCGCTTGAGGGCCGGGCGTGGAGTGCACAACGGGTGCAGTGAATACCTGGTGGGTGCGCAGGGGCCCTGGGCGGCAGGCGAGGAGCCTGGCTGGAACATTGGACACCAACGGGAGATCCCGGAGCGGGGCAGGCGTGAAGGCGAGGTCGGTTGGTGTCAGCGGAGAGCGAAGCAGTGCTATTCACCGCAGAGTCGCTTCGCGCGCGGTATCCGCGGCGTGCTGCGCGGTGACCCACCAATCGCGGGCCATACGTGACTGCCCATGTTGCACAGCGTCTTGGCCGTGAGCGCGGCGAGCCCGCCAGTGACCCTGGACCACGAGGACAGTGACCGGTCGCCGGTGCGATGTGCGCGGGCTAAGAACCTCACCAGTTGTGGTCGAAGAGCCAGAAAGTCCGCGCCGGGCAGCATCAGGTCCCACTCTCCGCTCACGCGGTCAGCCGGCGCATATCCTCCTCACCGCGAAGTTCTGGGAGGCGAGCAGGCGCTCCCACGTTGCCGCCTATGAGAGGCCATACTCAATCGTTTCAGCGTCTGCCCGGAAGAACATCTTGGATGTAATTTGCTGGAAACCGAGCTCGGCGTAGAATTGTTGGGCGTCAGGATTGTCAGTGTCAGTGGTCCATTCGACGCGGCTGCATTGGTGCTTGGCGGCGACCTCGAACAAGGCGCGCATGAGTGCAGTGCCGACTCCAGAGCGCCAGCGCGAGCGCGTCACGTACAACTCCTTGAGATACAGACTGCGGGTGAGACCGACCGCCGGCCATAGGAAGGACCAGGACGCAATCCCCACTACCTCCTCGCCCTCAACCGCAACGAGCGCGTATGCCATTGGCGGGTCGCTGAATAGCGCCTGACCCAACTGGTCGACGCGTTCTTCGACAGTCCCGTCAGTCGTCCCGCCGTAGAACTGGTCCATCTCCTCCAGCAGCGTGAGGATTGCCGGGACGTTTTCGGGGGTCGCTGCGGTTACGGTTACCGTCACTTGCTGTACCTCCTGCTCTCGAAGGTCGACGTCAGCAACTCCTCAAGCTGCCGTGCGGCTGGTAGACGGCGTTGGGGCTCGCTGATGGCGTCTAGGACTTCGCGGCCCCGCTGGCTGATGATGCCCTTCCGCTGCACTTCAGTCAGTGGTTCCAGCGCGGCAACGGCGCGGGCCAATGCCTCGGTGATCTCGCCGTCCCTGGCTAGGCATAGGGTGCGGTCGAGTTGGATCAAGGTTCGGTCAGTGAAGTCGTGCGCTGGACACAAATCCAGCGCTTGCTGCTGAGCGCTCCACGCCGCACTGGAATCCCCCAGATAGGTCAGGGCGTTGCCCTCGTGAAAGCGTAGTTGCGCTTCGCTGTAGCCGAACGCCGAGCTGTTGATCACCTCGCCCGGGAGTGCCCCGAATATGTCTTCCGCGCGATGTAGCGCGGACCTGCAGTCCTCACCACGCTCAGGCCCGAATGCGGCGTATGCGCGGGCCTCCAAAGCCACCGCCAGAACGGCGCCGACAGACGACTCGGCCGTCCTTTGGGCATCCTGCGCCACGGCGATGGCCTGGATGAGGTCGCCGGTATAGAAGTGCCCGTATGCCTCCTGCGCAAGGACCCACGCCCGCGTTGATCGGTCCTCGGTTTCCCGAGCGGCAAGCCGCGCCGTCCGAGCCCAGCAGCGGAACGCCGTCTGCTCGTCCAGCTTGATGAGGGCGAGGCACATCAGTCCGGACATCTGCGCGGTGATCCTGATCAATTGGCGCAACGTCGAGACCGAGCGGTACCGCCCCAGTCCGGCGTACAGTTCCTCAAGGTCATCCTCTAGATCCGCCGCTACTCGCGCGGGTGGCTGCTCCCGGGCCGCTGAGCCGTAACGCAGGACGGTCTCCTCCCAGCTCTGCAAGGCCGCCGCTGACATGGCCCCAGAGGAGAGCACGTCGTCGAGGCGCCGGCGCAGTTCGTCACGTCCGCGATGCGCCACGGTTTCCGGGATCGGAAATTCTTCGTTGCCGAAAAGCCGTTCCTCACTCGTACTCAGGGCCCGGCAGTACAGACGCCGATAGTCCACTTTGGGGGTATATTTTCCGTTCTCCCAGTCCTTGACCATGGACGCAAGACTCGGCACCCCCGGCAGCCGCTGCCGGTCCCGCTCGGTGGCCGCAGCGCGGAGCTGGCGGGCCATCTCCGCACGGGACCAGTGACCACCATCCGATGTCTTCTGTGTTTCGCGAGCTGCGCGCAACCGCGCGCCGATGCCGATGCTCCCGGCCGACATGCGGGCACCTCCCACCGGACCGCCTTGGGGAGGAATTCCTCCCCTGTGCCCTGCTCATCCTCCCCTTTTTCCTCGGTGTCCGCACTCGTTTGACTTGAGGTGCCAGGGACTTCACCGAACGAGGAGAGTGCGCGACCGTGTCCCCTTCCGACCTCCCAATCCCCTCAGGAGCCGCCGTCGACCGTGGCGGCGGGGAGTTGGTCCCCCGTTGGATCACGGCCGCCGCATGCACCCTCACTCCATGCCGACAGGGAAACCATCATGACCGCCACCCCTCACGGTCCTGACCCCGCCATCCAAGCCAAGGTCAATCTGAAGCGGTGCCACCCCGGCTGGAGCATCATCTGCTCCGATCAGGGGCGTTGGTGGGCTCAGCGCTTCCCGGTGCCTCGGGAGCTGTTCAACATGCCGAATCTGGTGGACGCCGACACCCCGGAGGCGCTGGACGCCAAGCTGAGGAAGCTGGTCGCGTCGTGAGCGGCACCGGCGGTGACCCTGGTCTGGCGTTCACCCGGCCGAGCACGGCTCGGATGTACAGCTACTACCTCGGCGGGAAGGCGTGGTTCGACGTGGACCGCACCGCTGCGGAGGCGGTGCTGCGGTTCGCGCCCGACGCCGGGATCGTCGCGCGGGAGAACTTCTTGTTCGCCGGGCGGGCCGCCGCGTGGGCGGCCAAGACCCATGGCATCGGTCAGGTCCTCGACATCGGTGCCGGCATCCTCAGCGGCGTTCCCCTGCCCAGCGTGGAGGACCACGTCCACCAGGCATGCCCCGGCGCTGTCGTGGTCGGCTGCGACAACGACCCTGTCGTCCTCGCCCACGCCCGCGGCCTGCGCACTGGATACACGCGGGTCCTGGAGGGAGACGTCCGGGATCTCGACACCATCTTCGGCAATCCGGACCTGCAGAAGGCATTGGACGTTGCCGATCGCATGGTCGTGGTCCTTGCGGCTGTGCTGCATTTCGTCCCCGATGTGCAGGTCGAGGGCGTGGTCGATGAGCTGTGGCGGAGGCTGGCGCCTGGCAGTGTCGTGGTGATGTCGCACGCGACGTCCTCGGCGACGAGCCAGCGGCGGGTCTCCGGTATGGCGCAGGCGTACGACGACGCCACCAGCCGTATCCACTTCCGCACGGAGGAAGGGATCGCCGGTCTCCTGGCCGGTTGGGACGTGGTCGATCCTCCGGCGCTGTGTGATGTCGGCCGATGGGGCCTGCCCAGGCCGCATGATGGGCGGCCCGGTCGGGACGTTCGGGTCGTTGGCATGGTTGCCGCGCGTCCAGACGTCCGGCACCGCCCGGTCCGTGCGTCGGGTGGTGCTCGGTGAGCGGCGGCGACATGGTCTCTGACTGGGACGTCGCTGAACACGACGTCAGCGAGGTATACGACGGCGACCGCCCCGCCATCGCGCGCCTGTGGGCGTTCTGGGGTGGCGGAAGGGACTTCAACCCGGTCGATCGCGCTCTCGGCGAGAAGGTGGCTGCGCGGTTCCCGCAGATCGAGTCGCTGGCTCTGCATCGGCTGGCGTTCCGCAGCCGGGTGACCCGGGCCCTGGTCGGCGAAGGCATCGACCAGTTGCTGGTCGTCGGCGTCGACCTGCCGATGGACGACGACGTCCACATCATCGCTCAGTCGATCAACCCCGACGCCCGTGTCGTATACGCGGACGCCGACGAGTTGGTGATGCTCCACGCCGGCGCCTGCTTCTTCAGCGACACCGCCGGTGCCTGCGGGTTCGTGCGGGCGGGAGTGGAGGATCCCCGCGCGGTGCTGGTCGGCGCCGCCGACACCTTGGATCTGAGTCGGCCGGTGGCGGTGCTGTTGATCAACAGCTTGGACGTCCTCGGGGATCCCCAGGCCGTCACGGCCCTGTCTGCCTTTCGGACCCTGCTGGCGGTCGGCAGCTACATCGCGTTCTGTCACCTGACCGCCGAGCACGACCGCCGCCTGGTCGAGCTGGGCCGCATGTGCGCCGACATCGCCCCTGGCCCGCTCGGCGTCCGCAACCCGGCGGTCCTTGAGACGTTGTGCGCCGGGATGGTGATGGTCGAGCCGGGGCTGGTGCCCGCGCCGGCGTGGCGCCCGGACCTCGGCCAGCCGCCGATCCCGAGCGGGGTGGACCTGTGGTGCGGCGTCGGTCGGATCCGCGGGCCGCGATCCGTCTTCAACTCCTCCCTCTCCTCCTCGTTGTTGACGAAGGCCGGGATATGACCTCTTCGAGTTCCGCGCCGTCTGGGCCGGCGCACGCCTCGCGTCCCGCACCGAGTAGGTGGCCGTGGCTGATCGGGCCGCTGCTGCCGGCTTGCATGGTCGTCTACCCCGTCGTCGTCTTCGCCCTCACGGACCGCTCCGACGTGCGGGGTCTGCGGTTGACGGTCGTGGCGGTGTTGCTGGCGGGGGCGGCGCTGCTGGTGACGGCGATCCTGATGCGCCACCAGGAGGCCGACCGGTACCGCCGGCAGCGACGGGACGTGCAGCAGAAGTTGCTCCAGCATCAGGTGACCGGTCACGCCACCGCGCTCGGGCAGATGTCGTCCTGGCGGCGGCACATCGATACCGAGTTCGCGCGGCTGAACGGCTATGTGGAAGGAGCCGTGGCCGCTGCCTCGGGATCGGGGGAGCTGGCCCGATACATGGGCCGCGCCGATGAGCACCTGACGGTCATCGCCGGGCGCCTGGAGCAGTTGACGCACCTGCCGTCGGCGCGGCCGTCCGGGGGCGCCGACCCCGCCGGGCGGATGGCTGGCGACGAACCCGATCGGGAGGTGCTGGTCTACGTCGGGCATCGCGTGCATTCGCTGGTGAGCCGGATGCTGGAGCGGCTCAAGGCCACCGAGCGGGAGCAGGAGGACCCCGATCTTCTCGATGACCTGTACCGGATCGACCATCTGGCCACCCAGTTGCGCCGTGCGGCCGAGCGGCTGGCCGTGCTCGGTGGTCACACCGCCCGCCGGGCCCACTCGCCGGTGCCGATCTCGACGGTGCTGCGTCAGGCGGTGGCCGAAGTCGAGGACTACCCCCGGATTCAGCTGACGCTTCCCGACGACGATCCGAAGATCCCGGGGCACGCTGGACCGGACGTCATCCACGTGGTGGCCGAACTGCTGGAGAACGCGACCAAGTTCTCCCGTCCGGACACTGCGGTGATGATGTCCACCCGCTCGACGCCCGAGGGACTGGGTGTGGAGATCAGCGATGAGGGGCTGCCGCTGACGGCGGAGAAGTTGGAGGATCTGCGGCGGATCCTGGCCGACCCGCACCGCATCAGCCCGCGCGAACAGGTCCGGCAGGGTCAGATCGGCATGCTGGTGGCCGGGCGGCTGGCCGCCCGGCACAGCCTGCGGATCGAGTTGCATCCCGAGGCGTCCGGGACGCGGGCTTTGGTCGTCCTGCCGAACACGCTGCTGACAGCCACGGCGCCGGGCGTGCCCGCAGCTTCGGCGCCTTCGCTCCCGCACCGCCGCACGGCAGCCCCGGTTGCCTCCCCCGCCGGCCCTCCGGTTGCCGCCTCACCGTCAGGTGCGAGACCGGCGCTGCCGCGCCGCAGCCAGGCCGCCGCATCGCCGCCGCTTGCTCCCCGGTCGGCGGGTCCGCCGCTGAGTCCCTCCAAGCCGCCGACACCTGGGCTGATGTCGGCGTTCACGTCCGGTGTCCACAGCGGGCGTGAGTCGCCGCAACAGGACCCGACCGACCCCGCGACGGCCTGATCACAGCCCGCCTCCTGGATGTTCTCGCACGTACGGAGAGACATTGATGACGAACCCCATGCCATTCCCGGCCGCGTCATTCCCGGCCGATGAGACGTTGAGTTGGCTGCTGGACAAGTTCGTGGAGAAGACGACCGGGGTCACCGGCGCCCTGCTGGTGTCGCGGGACGGCTTGAAGATGGCGGCTGCGGGGCTGGGTACCGACCATGCCGACAGGGGCGCCGCCTGGGTCTCCAGCTTCCACTCCTTGGCCCGGTCCGCGGCTTCGCTCGGCGGGTCGGGGACGAGCGGGTTCCGGCAGGCCATCGTCGAGGACGATGCCTTCCTGGTGTTCGTGACGAGCGCCGACCACACGGCGGCCGGACAATCCCGAACCGGATCCCGGCTGGTCGGCAGCGTGGTGTGCGTCCTGGCCCAGCCGGGAGCGGACCCCAACACCATCGGGTTCGAGATGGGCCTGCTGGTCAAGAGCGTCGCCGATCACCTGCTCACCCCGACGCGCGGCGGGAGGTGACATGAGGGACGCGCAACACCGCGATACGCGGTGGCCGCCGGGCGGCCCCGCTGACGGTCCGGCAGATCGCTCCGGCCGGGGGCGGGCATGGTCGACCTACGACACCGAGGAGATCCGCCCCTACGCGATCACCGGTGGGCGGACGCGACCTCAGCATTCGATGCGGCTGGTCACTCTGCTGGAGGCCGCCGACATCGCCCGCGCTCGGCGGGCCGCACCTGAGGCCGCCCGCGCTGTCGAGGCGTGCCGCGTCCAGCCGTGCTCGGTCGCCGAAGTCGCCGCACTGACCGACCTCCCCGTCCAGGTCGCCAAGATCATCCTTAGTGACCTGATCGACTGCGGTGCGCTGGTCATGGCCCTGCCCGGCCCGGGAGCGTCCGACCACCTGCAGTTGCTGGAGGCCTTGCGGTCCGGCCTGGAAACGAGGCTGTCCGATGTCGCCTGACCACCCCTCGCGTCCTCCGGAATCGCGCGGCCGGGACGGATGCCCGACAACGCCCGTGAAGATCATCGTCAGTGGCGGTTTCGGGGTCGGCAAGACGACGCTGATCGGCGCGGCCAGCGAGATCGAGCCGCTGACCACTGAGGAATACCTGACCGAGATCAGCAGCGGGATCGACTCCCTGACCGGGGTTGAACGCAAGTCCACCACTACCGTCGCGCTGGATTTCGGCCGCCTGACCTTCCTCCGACAGCAGATGGTGCTGTACCTGTTCGGCACGCCCGGCCAGGATCGATTCTGGTTCACCTGGGACGACCTGGTCGTCGGCGCGGTCGGCGCCGTGGTGCTGGTCGACACCCGCCGCGTGACCGACGCCTTCGCCGCAGTCGGCTACTTCGAGCAGCGCGGCATAGCGTTCGTGGTGGCGATCAACGAGTTCGACAGCGCTCCCTACCGCTACACACCCGCCGAGGTCCGCATGGCCCTCGAAGTCCCCGGCCACGTGCCGGTCGTGTGCTGCGACGCCCGCGATGAGCGCTCGGCCATCACCGTCCTGCTCACCCTGGTCGACCACGCGCTCACCCGCGAGCGCGCGCAGCCCAGCCCACCCGTCTCCCCCGAAGCACGCGCCTACGGAGCACCCGCATGAGGTACGACGCCGATTCCGGCCTGCACATCGACAACTGGCACGACACCGCGGAGCAGCGCCTGAAGATGCTGGCCGAACTCGGGCTCGACGGAACCCCCGACGCCGAGTTCGACCGATTCGCCGCCCAGGTGTCCGCAGCGTTCGCCGCCGAACTCGGAGCAGAGGGGCAAGGGCTGTACGCGATGGTGAACCTGTTCCTACGCGAGCGGCAGACGTTCGCCGGCCTGCACAACCCGCCAGGGGCTCGGCCAGCGGACCGGACCATGGCACCCGACCACGGGTTCTGCCCGGAGATGCTCGACCGCACCAAGGCGCTGGTCCTGGCCGACGTGTGCGCCAAACCGCAGTTCGCCTCCAACCCGGTCGTCGACCGGCTCGGGGTCCGCGCCTACGCCGGGGCACCGCTCATCCTCGGCCCCACCGACACCGTGGTGGGCAGCGTGTGCGTGATCGGCACCAGACCCATGCCTAATCAGACCCGCCAGACCTCCCTCGCACTCATCAAGCAGCACCGCGACGCGCTCCTCGAACTGCTCAACCAGCGCGGCCGCGAGGTCGGCCGCCTCGGCACCAGCTACCAGGGCGGCTGAATGGCAGCAGGTAAGCCGCGGTGATGACGTCTGCCGGATCCCGACCGTCCGGCTGTGGCCCCACGACAGCAGAAGGGGATGGTGTCCGTGTTCGAGACCCACGATCACAAGATCCTGCGGGAAACGGTCCGTGACTTCGCCGAGAGCGAGATCGCGCCACGCGTGGCCTGCATGGAGTCCGCCCAAACCGTCGACATCGAAACTTCCGCTCTGATCGCCCGGCAGGGATGGATCGGGGTGACCATCCCTCGCGAGTACGGCGGCACGGGCGCCGGTCACCTCGCCAAGACCATCGTGATCGAGGAGCTGGCGCGGGTGTCGGGGGCGATGGGCGCCATGGTCCAGGCGTCCCAGCTCGGGGCCGCCAAGATCCTCCACTTCGGGACGGAGGAGCAGAAGCAGCGGTGGCTCCCGCCGATCGCGGCCGGTGCGTGCCTGCCGACGATCGCGGTGACCGAGGAGGGCTCGGGCGGCAACGTCCTGGACATGCAGGCCAGCGCCCGCCGCGACGGCGACGACTGGGTGCTGAACGGACGGAAACTCTACGTCGGGAACTCCCACGTGGGTCACGTCCACGGCGTCATCGTCCGCACCGGCGACCCCGACACCCGCCGGTCCCAGGCCCTGTCGGCGTTCCTGGTCGAGCACGACCGGCCAGGCCTGACGCTCGTCCCCTACGAGCCGCCGCTGGGGTTGCACGGCTTCTCCTTCGGCGACCTGGTCATGGACAACGTCCGGATCCCGGCCGACAACATGATCGGCGGCGAAGGCGACGGCCTGAACGTTGCCTACAGCTCGTCCCGCCTGTACGGATGCCCGAACCTCACGGCCGTCGCGCTCGGTATCCACCAGGCGCTACTGGAGGAGACCATCGCCTTCGCCCAGGACCGCCACCGCCGGGGCAGCCCCCTCACCGCGCTGTCCACTATCGAGCAGCGCATCGGGCAGATCAACGAGCGGCTGATGACCGCCCGCACGCTGGCCTACCAGGCCGTCCACATGCTCGACCTCGGGCAGCCCTGCGACGACGAGCTGATCAGCGCCAAGTACCGGGGGGTGGAATCGCTGATGGAGTCCGGTCTGGACGCGATGAAGGTCCACGCTGCGGCCGGTCTCCGCCGCGACCGGCCCCTCGAACGCCTGGTCCGGGACGCGTGCCACCTCGATGCGCCCGCCGGGACTGGCGACATTCAACTGCACCGCCTCGCCGAATCGGCGCTCGGTACCGGCCGGGACCAGTGGTCGCATCGCCTGGCGCACGTCACAGCCCTGCGCCCTTCCGCAGGCCGGCGCACGTCCACAACCGACCACGCGGCATGACCTCTATCTCCTGGTCTCCGCCCCGCCGGGTGCCCACACCCGGATTCCCCACTGCGGTGAAGCCTCCGGGCATGGCCGGACGTCCCCTCCGCCCGAGCTTCGCGGCATCTCATGTCCCCTTTCGTTGAAACCAAAGGTCTCCATGACTTCTCCTGACCTGCTGACACCGGCCGAGGTCGCCGCGTTGTTCCGGGTGGATTCCAAGACCGTCACCCGCTGGGCGCAGCAGAAGATGCTCTCCTCGATCCGGACGGTCGGCGGCCACCGCCGCTACCGCGCCGCTGAGGTCTATGAGCTGCTGAACAGCGAGCGCCGGTCCGGCTTCCACGCTGCGGTGGAGACGCTGGTCGATGACCACTACGACGGCGACCCCACCCGCGCGGTGATCGATCTGGCGGAACGTTACGGTCTGGCCGTCCTCGTCCTGGACCGGGCCTGGTTCACCCAGATCGCGCGACGCGACCTCACCGAGGTCGAGTGGAAGCACATCGCGGCCGAACTCCAGAGCTTCAGCAGTGCCGTCTCTGGTACGTGTGCTGACCAGTTGCTCGACTACGCCTCCACGGTGCTGCGCGCGGCGGATGTAGCCGTCACCGACATTCGCGCCGCCGACCTGCCGCGGCTGCCCGCTGCACCTTCGCAGCACGAGGCTGCCGGGGAGAGCATCGCTGCTCTCGACAAAACGGCCGGCGACAACTCCGGCCCACAGCCACCCCCGGTCGCGAATGAAGCGGAGGGCTCGCAACTCGCCCTCACTCCGCAGCCGGCCACGATGCCAGAACAACTCGCTGCGGCGGGGGCCGTCGTTCCCGCGCCTGCCCGCAAGGACATCAACCGGCTGGTGCCGCATTCGACACGGGTCTGGAACTACCTGCTCGGCGGTCACGATCACTACGAGGCGGACCGGAAGGCCGCCGACGCGTTCGCAGAGCTCTACCCCGCCATCGCCGAACTGATGGCAGCGCAACGGGCCTTCGGGAATCGGGCCGTCAAGTACCTCGCCCAACAGGGGGTGCGGCAATTCATCGACATCGGGCCCGGCCTGCCGTCCCCACGGCATGACTCCCGCGCCACCGACACCCACACCGCCGCGCGGTCGGCGGCCGAGGGCACTCGTGTCGTCTACGTCGACAATGACCCTCTGGTGATCGCCCATGCCCGGGCCTTGCTGACCGGCGGGCCGGGCTGCGCGGTCGGTCACGTCGACGCCGACCTCACCGACACCCGCACCGTGCTGGCCAGCGCCGCCCAGCATCTGGACCTCCACCAGCCCATCGCGGTCTTGCTGCTGGCCGTCATGGGCCACATCGACGACACCGAGGCCGCGTACGCGATCGTGCGCACCCTGATAGACGGTGTGGCGCCGGGCAGCTTTCTGGTCCTCAGTGACGCCGTCGCTACCAGCACCGCGCTTTCCAGAGCGCAGGACGCCTACAACGCCACCGGCGCGGTTCCCTACCGGCTGCGCACCCCCACGCAGGTCGCCGGGTTCTTCACCGGTCTGGACCCCGTGCAACCCGGCCTGGTTCCACCCGCGCTATGGAGGCCCGGCCCGTCCCCCTCTGCCCATGCCAACAACGACGCACGATGCGCCGTGGCGATGACCCCGCTGCCTTACCCCGCCCACCCGACGACGCCAGCGGAACAGCCATCCAGAGAGAAGGAACCTACGCGATGACGCACCTTCGGCTCAGCTACGTCAACGTCGAGCACGGCGGCCGGACCGACGCCGGCTACTCCTCCTACTCCGGCGACGGAGGCCCCTACGACTACACCAAGGTCGCTGGGATGTTCCACGACGGCGACTGGCCCGACATAGCCGTGATCGGTGAGGGCGACCGGTACGAGCTGAACGGCATGGAAGGCGCCTACGAAGCTGCCGCAGCGCTACGGGACGCGGGCGGCCCCGCCTACGTCCCGCACCCGTGCTCGCTGCCCCGCGAGTGGGGAATGTTCGCACCCGTCATCTACGTCAACCCGCAAACGGTCGTGGTCCGCCGGTTCTACTCCCACCGGCTCCCCGACTTCGCCGCCCGCAACCGCAACCTGATGCTGTTCACCCTCCCCGGCCGCACCGACCCCATCCGGATCGCCGCCACGCACGGCGACATCTACTCCGGCGACACCCGCCTCGCCGACAATCGACGGTTCGACCGGCTCGCCGACCCCGCCATCCCCTGCGCGCTCCTGGGCGACTGGAACACCGTCCCATCCGGCCCCAACTTCGAGCCCGCCGACATGAACAAACCCGGCCTCCACAACCCACGCGCGATCAACTACCGCGTCCAGTTCCAAGGCGGCCCCCGCCAGGCCGGCCCGCACATCTACGACACCCGCGCCCTGGACGCCCTGGTCGGCTACTGGCACGCACCGCGTGACTGGCGGTGGGCCTGGCTGCGCCGCCGTCCTGGGCGGCGTGTCGGCGGCGTCGGGTTCCACCACGCAGCCGAACTCGCCCAAGACTTCACCCCCACCCAGATCGAACGCCCCAACGGACGCCAATGCCTGGCGATCGACGGCATCCTCCTCAACGACCCGCTCCGCGACGCCTACGTCCCCGGCTCCTACCGCGTCCACGACTTCCGCGACCCCGACCACCCCGACTCCGACCACAAGCGCATCTCGATCACGGTCGACGTCTGAGCCATCGCAGGTCGCAGCACCACCCCTCCCGAATGCTCCACGCTCCCGCCGACACGCGCGCACGCCGGGGCGTCGGACCACACTCATCGGCGCGCCTTGGAGGTCACCATGACCATCACCCCCGAAAGACCGGCCTTGGTCGAGCAGATCGGCCGGGACCCGCGCGAGCTGATCCCCGCGGAGGCGTTCGCGCTCCTGGTGGACGACGTCCGCAAGGCCACCCACGCCACCCACGACTACTGCCGGCGCGTCGTCGGCCAGAACCTGCTCTTCCTCAAGGCCGTGGGCAACATCCGACGGGCCGAACGCAAGGACCCGCGCAACTACATCCGCATCGTCCCGACCCCGCCGGTCGACCAGGCGTGGCACCTGAGCCTGCAGCGCACCGAGGTGTACGTTCCGATGAGCTATCTGCTCGCCGAATCGTTCATCCACCACCGGCCGGTCATGGACGACGACATCCGCTCCGGCGCCGCCCTGGACCGCACCATCCCGCAGCTGCACGCCACCGGCTACTACGTCGACCCGCAGTTCTGAGAGGGCGAGGCCAGCACCAGCTGCTGCCCGCCCGAGTGCAACGACCAGAGCGGCCGGGACTGGCGCACCCTGCTGGACTGGAACGGCTTCCTACCGGAGACCACCCCACTCACCATCCGCATCTGAACTAGAAGAAGGGGACGCGCGTGCGCACCGCCTGGACCGACCTGCCCGGGGACCTGCGAACCCAGATCGAGGCCAGCACCGGCCCGATCAGCCGCATCGAACCCGCCCCCACCGGCAACCACGCGGACATCGCCTCCACCCTGCACACCGCCGACGGGCAGGTGTTCGTCAAGGCCGCCCGCAAGCTCGCCGACAGGGACGGCCCCGAGGTCATGTCGCTGCGCCGCGAAGCCTCCGTCAACCCCATGGTGTCCGAGTTCGCTCCCCGGCTGCGCTGGCACGCCGAGGCCGGGGAGTGGCTCGCCCTCGGATTCGACCACATACAGGGACGCCCCGCCGACTTCACTCCAGGCTCACCCGACCTGGAGATGCTGGCCAAGACCATCCACGCCATCCAGAACGCCGCCTGCCCCAACCCCCTGCGGCTCCTGGGCGAACGACGCTGGCAACGCTACGCCGACGACGTGACCCCACTGGCCGGCACCACACTGCTCCACACCGACCTCAACGAAGACAACTTCATCATCACCCCGGACGGCCGCACGTACCTGGCCGACTGGGCGTTCGTCTCACGCGGAACCGCCTGGCTGGAACTGGCACTGCTGATCCCATGGCTCCTCAAAGCCGGCCACACCCCCCAGGCCGCCGACCAGTGGGTCTCCCAATTCCCGTCCTGGACCGAAGCCCCGCCAGCCGACATCGACATGTTCACCGCCGCCTTCGCCCAGCAGTGGCGCACCGCCGGCCAACAACGCCACGACTCCTGGGTCAGACGGCACGCCGAACTGACCGGCCGCTGGGCGACCTACCGACTGGGGAGCTAGCCCCGTGACCGACTGGACGCAGTTCCACCTCACCCAGCCCCTCACCACACCGGACGGGCAGCGGGTCGACATCGACGTGGAAATGGTCCCCCTCATCCGGCAACTCTGGCGACTGGGATACCGCACCAAGGTGGCCTGCCAAGACGCCGGCGAAGCAGTACTGCAAGGCGGCACCCGCGCCCCCGAAGCCGACCGCCCACGCATCGCCGCCCGCACCATGGGCCGCGCATGGCTGATCGTCCAAGCCGACCAAGCCCCACACCTCCTGGACGCCGTAACCGAACTCACCAGCACAGGCACATGGAAGCTGTCCCCGGTGACCAAGGACCAAGACCCCCACGCCTGGACCTCGATCACCTTCCCCCGACCCCACATCCCCACAGCCACCGCACTCCTCAAACACGCACAGCACGTCAGAAATCCGGTTCCGGCCGCCGACGAAAACCCCGCTCAACCGCCCGCCGATACCGCTCCTGCCCGCGATTACGGCTGATCGCCCGATTGACCGGGTCACGAGGATCGGTGGGATCACTCGGCGGCCGGTCCCGCGACTCCACCCGCTCGCGCGGGACACCGCTGTAGTCCTGCCCGGCGATGGGAGCGACCTCACCCGCCGCGACACGCGCATGACGACCCACCTGGCCGTCCCGACGGATCTCCAGCCAGAGAACACGAGCCCACCACGTGCGGTCGGGATGCTGCTCCCACGCGAGCAAATACGCAGGACCACCGATGGCCCGATAGGTGACGACAGGCGGAATCCGCACGTCACCCCACCAGAAGACCGAACATGTGTTCTAGTATGCCGGTGCTAGCCAGCGGAACCGCAAGCAGCCCGCCAACACCCCTCACACCCATCAGCGGACGCCTCCCACACGATCTCCCTGTGGACGGCGCCCCTCAACCGGCGCACACTGCGAGCCATGGCCAACGCGCGGCACCTGCTAGGGCCAGACGGAATACCCGTCGAGGTCATCACACTCGACGGCGGCAACCTGACCCTCGCCCAAGCCCACCACTCCGACGCCCACGTAAACCAACCCTGGTTCCCGGTAACCCAACGAGGCCACCTCGTCGCCTACTGCCGCGACATCGAAGAGGTCGCCGACCACGTCACCCGCCGACCTCCACACCCCCACCGCTGCGGCCGAGAACACCGAATAGGCCCGTCACGAACCCTCGCAGGGGCGATGCGGACTCGTTCGGCGGGGGTATCTCTCCTAGC
The DNA here is from genome assembly GCF_040643275.1 of Spirillospora sp. NPDC047418. NCBI lineage: Bacteria > Bacillati > Actinomycetota > Actinomycetes > Streptosporangiales > Thermomonosporaceae > Spirillospora > Spirillospora sp. NPDC047418. The sequence goes on along the minus strand of NZ_JBEYTW010000118.1, from coordinate 76 downwards.
GTGGAAATGATCTTGGTGGGTAGATGATCGACAGGGAAGATCATCCATCGAATTCGGGGGGATTCGAAGCCGTGAG
>NZ_JBEYTW010000117.1:0-27157 GCF_040643275.1 Spirillospora sp. NPDC047418 | reverse complement strand
CTTCTGTCTTCACACACCGATGATCACCGGTGGCCGCACCCGTTCCCGGACCAGCCCCGACCAGCAAGATCGCGATCTACAACTGGAGTACTAGAAGATTTCGATGGACTCGCCCTGAAGGGTCCACACGCTTGGGTGATCACCAGAGGACCAGAAGCAGATGCCGTCTGATAGGTGCCCGATTTCGGGCGGGTGATGGGGATCAGGGTTGTCCAGCTCTACGACGACGCTCTTGTGGGGGTCAAGGACGTACTCGGTTGCCCAGAACTCGAAGATCAGAGTTAGAGGCTGCTCCTGGCTGTGTACCAGAAGCCGGACCTTCTGCTCGTTCCCAGTCATCCAGCCTCCCTGCGTAAGCGCCACGAGCGTAACCCGCTACCCAAGGGCAGTGGGAGGGTGATTAGGTCGCTCGGCGCCGTATGAGCGAGCGTGGGTCATGGTTGCCGGAGCGAAGCGGGGTGGGTGGGCGGGCGTGGGTGTGGAGGTTGGCTGAGTGCGGGCGGGGTCGTCAGTGGTTTTTCTCCGCCGTGCTTAGGTTGTGTGGGTCAGCGCGAACCCAGCGGTGGTAGTCGTCCAGGTCGACGTTGCTGCCGCAGATGATGGTGACCACGTGGCGGTCGGCGAAGCGGTCTGGGGCCTCTAGGACGGCGGCGATGCCGAGGGCGGCTGAGGGCTCGACGACCAGACCCGCGTGCTGCAAGAGCATCCGCATGCCCGTGACGATGGACGCCTCCTCGACCAGGACGGCGTCGTCGGCCACCGACAGAAGGTCGTCCAGCACGGCGGGGATGGGGTGGCGACCGGCGACGCCGTCGGCGATGGTGTCGGTGGAGTCGGTGGTGACGACCCGGCGCTCCTGCCAGGAGCGGGTCATCGCGGGTGCGCCATGAGGCTGGACGCAGATGACCTCGGTTCCGGGCGCCAGAGTCTTCAGGACGTAGCCCACACCGGTGGCCATGGCGCCGCCTCCGAGGGCGATCAGCACGGCGTCAAAGGGGGCCTGTTGCGCCAGTTCGAGGCCGATGGTCGCCGCGCCCTCACAGGTTTCGAGGTCCAGGCTGTCCTCGACCAGGCGAATGCCGCGCCGCCGCGCGATATCCGCCGCCCGCTCGCGGGCCATGTCGAAGTCGCCGTCGATCACTTCCAGCACCGCACCGGAAGCGCGAATCCGATCGAGTTTGGCGGCGGGCGCCCGACGCGATGCCACGACCGTCACGTCCAGTCCGTGGCGGCGGCCCGACCAGCTGAGCGCCCAGCCCAGATTGCCGGCGCTGGCGCACACCACGGCCGTCCGGTCCTGATCGCTCAGCCGAGCCGCGACGACCTCGGTACCCCGCCCCTTGAAACTGCGGACCGGGTTCGCCGTCTCCAGCTTGATGCTCACCGCGCAGCCAAGCGCGCGCCCGAGGGCTTCGCAGCGGAACGACGGAGTGTCCAGGAACACCGGGTCGATCACGCGGCGAGCCGCGCGGACCCGGTCAAGGTCGAGGCGGGTCTTGCGCACGGCGCAACAACGTACCCGACACAAGCGTCGCCTTGACAGCCAGGACGGCCAGCACCATGAAGCTGCCTGCCCTCCGCGGGATCGCTCCTTACCCGGCTATCGACGCCCACAGCCTTTCCGAGACGGAGCCGCGTGGTTGCGGCGGATCAGTGCGTTGTGGGGGCGGTGACCCGGCGTTGCGGTTCAGGGAACGACCACTACGGCGCCTCGCACGCCGCCTTGGGCCAGCCGGGTGTGAGCCGCCGCCGCGTCGGCGAAGGAGTACTGCGCGGCTACCCGTAGCGGGATGTCGCCGCTCTCCGCTCGTCTGACCAGGTCGCGCAGCCGGGAGCCGTCCGGTAGCACGTCCAGTGCGAACGTCCGGATTCCCCGCGCCGGTTCGGGGCGCAGCGGGGGTGAGGCGGCCACATAGCCGCCGCCGTCCTTGACCAGTTCCAGCAGTGAGGGGCCGATCACCGCCAGGTCGACGACCGCGTCGAAGATGCCCGGCGCCGCCGCGACCGGATCGTCGGAGCGTGGCATGAACACCGCGCCCTGCGATTCGACGAATTCGCGGTCGCTGGGCCCCGCGAGTGCGGTGGCGTGCAGGCCGGCTGCACGGGCCAGCGCCAGGGTGAACCCGCCGACCTGCCCTGCGGCACCGGTGACCAGCAGGGACGAGCCCGCCGGAAGCGCGAGCAGGTCGAGGGCCTGGGCGGCGGCCAGGCCGTTGGTCGGCAGGGTCGCCGCCTCGATGGCGGGAATCCCCGTGGGTGCGGTGGTCAGCCAGGCGGCCTCCAGGACGACGTACTCCGCGTGGGTGCCGACCGTGGTCCGTAGCCATGGCGAGAAGCCGATGACACCGTCACCAACAGCGAAATCGTCGACGGACGGGCCCACTGCGTCGACCGTGCCCGCCACGTCCCATCCGGGTGTGTACGGCAGCCCGGTCGGCAGCGGTGCGGGGAATCGGCCGGCGCGGATCACGAGGTCGACCGGGTGCAGGATGGATGCGGCGACCTGCACTCGCACCTGTCCGGGTCCTGGCTCGGGTACCGGTAGGTCGGCCGCCACGTACAGGACCTCCGGCCCTCCGAACTGTGAATAGCTGACTGCGCGCATTTCGTGCCTCCCGCTGTATGTCGTGGTTTCTTCACGGTAGACACGGGCGGGCCCCGCTGGTAAGTAGGTACCTTGGAGTGCCTAGGGCACCGGCATAGGAGGTGGCACGTGGCGACGACGACCGCCGTGCAACGTCGAGAGCAGGCCAAACGTGACTATGACGCGTTCTTGGCAAGTTGTCCGACGCGGGAACTGCTGAGCACGCTGACCGATAAGTGGGCGGCGCTGGTGATCCCGGCACTCGCCGGCGGCCCGCAGCGGCACAGCGAACTCGCGCGCCGCATCGCCGGCGTCAGCCAGAAGATGCTCACCCAGACCCAGCGCAAGCTGGAACGCGACGGGCTGGTCACCCGCACGGTGACCGCATCGGTGCCGGTCCGCGTCGACTACGCGCTCACCCCGCTCGGCCAGGACCTGTTCCCGCTGATGGTCGCGATCAAAACCTGGGCGGAGACGCACATGGACCGCGTCTTCGAAGCCCGCACCCAATACGACGCACGCCCATGAAACCGTCGCGCGCCGGGCCGTCGCGGGCGCGGTTGCGGACTGCGGCTTGTCCCAGTGCGTCGTAGCCTGCCCCCAGGCGGCCGGTTCGTGGCAGAGTGGCGGGATGCCTGGCGCGCGGTACGGGATGGATGCGCCCTACGGGTTCGGCTTCGTGGGCCTTGTCGTATTGGGGTTCTGGGTGACCGGGCTGGTGATGGCGGTCACCGCCGATCTGGCCGCCGCGCTGCCCGCGCTGGTCTCCGGCACCCTCCTGGCGGGATGCCTGGCCCTGAGCCTGCACGCCACGCTGCGCGGCAAGTTCCTGGTCTGGCAGGACGTGCTGGACGAGTTGGACCTGCGTGGCGACGAACGGCTGCTCGACCTCGGCTGCGGACGCGGCGCCGTCCTACTGGCCGCCGCCCGGCGCCTCCCCCAGGGCCGGGCGGTCGGCGTGGACCTGTGGCGCGGACGGGACCAGTCCGGCAACACCCCCGCGGCGACCCTGTCCAACGCCCGCGCCGAAGACGTCGCCGACCGCGTCCACGTGCATGGGGGTGACCTGCGCAGACTCCCGTACGCGGAGGCGAGCTTCGACCTGGTCGTGTCCAGCCTGACGGTGCACACCATCTTCGGCGCGAACGCCCGCGCCCAAGCGATCACCGAGGCCTACCGGGTGCTGCGGCCGGGCGGCCGCCTGCTGATCGCCGACCTGGCGCGGACCCCCCGCGAGTACGCCGCGGTGCTGGCCCGGCTGAACGCCCAGGACATCCACGTGCGCGGCCTCGGCTGGCGCGCGTGGTGGGGCAGCCCGTGGGTCCCGACCCGCCTGCTCAGCGCCCGCAAACCAGCCACCCCCTGAACACGCCTAGACGCCTTGGCCCGTCTCATCGAGTACGACGCCGGCCGGTCGGCTGCTGCGGATTAGCCGGACGCCTCGGGAGGCGTGCGTCCGAGAAGTGATTCGTACCGCTGGGGGCCGTAGTCGGGGTCGTCGAAGACGAGCAGATAATCCGGCTCGGTCATCGACACCGCCGCATGGAGTTTGCGGACGACGGCCTCAAGCGGCGGCAGCGGGTCGAATTCGAGCGCCCTCGCCGCCTCATTCCGAGCCGCGGCAAGGTCCGGATCGTCGTCGTGCGCGCTGCGCTCCAAGTCCGGGGCGTACCGCAGCATGGTCTCCAGATCTCCGCCTGCGGATGAACTCAGGCTATCGCCCCAGTAGGGCAACACCAGTTCGAGCGTCAGCGCCTCGGCGAGGTCAGCGGCGATGAGTCCGGCCTGCCCCTCCGAGTCGGCGTAGAGAACCGGGCGTTCAGTCTCCGCATCACCGACGAGAAAGAACGTGCCACCGGAACCGGTGCCGGCGATAGCCTCCAGATCCAGGCCGGACGCCATGCGGACCGGCTCCACATGATCCAGCCTGGTGAGGTCGAACTCCAGCGGGAATCCATCGAGCAAGGCGGCCAGCTGCGGATCGGCTCGTAGTCGATCAAGCAGTTCGTCGGATCGAGTCATAGTGAGCTATGGCTTGTCGACCCATTGGACGTTGGTGGGGCGACGGCCGGTACGCAGAAATTCGTGGCCTGCTCGGCGGGCCCGTTCTTCGGTGATTTCGAAGGGTTCGGCGCCTTCGGCGGTGAACCACGGGTCGGAGAACGCGTATTCGGCGTCGCCGGCTGTCAGGCCGGGTGGGGCGCCAGGCGGTACCGGTCCCCAACTGAGCATCAGGTCGCTTTCGTCCTCCCACACCAGCCCGGATTGGTCGCCAGCAAGGGTGACGTGCAAGGACCGGACGCCGTCCTCGCTGATCAGCGACAGGCCGCTGGACGGTACCCGGCCAAGGACGGCGTCGAGGTCGGCGGCGTCGGCCACGGTGGTGCATGCGTCATCGATCCACGCTTGCAGAGATGCGTTTACCGGCTGCTCGCCGGCCGTGGGGTTGCGCAACCATTCGGGCAGTACGGTAAGCCGGTTACCGACCAGGTCGAGCCGGGTGAGTGCGGCCATGGTCCCCAGCGACTCCGGCAGCGCGGTGAGCTGGTTGCCGGTCAGATCCAGCCGGGTCAGTGCGGCCAGGTTGCCCAGCCATTCCGGCAGCACCGACAGCTGGTTACCGGCCAGGTCCAGCCAGGTGAGCGCCGTCAGGTTGCCCAGCGTCTCCGGCAGCGCCGACAACCGGTTACCGGAAAGGCCCAGCCAGGTCAGGGCGCTCAGGTTGCCCAGTGATTCCGGCAGCACGGTGAGCTGGTTGCCGCCCAGGCCAAGCTCGGTCAGGGCGGTCAGGCTACCCAGCCATTCCGGTAGCGCTGACAGCCGATTGCCGACCAGGACCAGCCGGGTGAGGGCCGTCAAGCCGCCCAACGACTCCGGCAGGGTGCCCAGCGACCGCCCAGACAGATCCAACGAGGAGGCACCACTGCGCCGTGCCGCCTCGATCTGGTCCTGGAGCCCATCCATTCAACGCCTACATCCTGCGGTCATCGGCGGCCATGAGTTGTTGTCGGCGCCGACTCCGCGCGATTAGACCGCAATCTCTACCTGGAATCGCAACCTTACCCATCAAGGCTGGGCATGCCGGCACGTCGCCGCACTGCCGGCTAGCAGTGCGGGGCCTGAGCCGCGGCTCGATCTGGCCACCATCGGGAGGGGACAACGCCCGGTGAGCGTGGTTCTCTACCACTACCCCGGCAGTCGGGCGGGGCCGATCAAAGCCTTGGGGAGTCACGTGGACGCAACCGAATCTCGGATGCCGGCAACCTCGGGGGACGCCGTTCAGCGGACCGCCAGGATCGCCGGTGTCTGGTTCATCCTCACCTTCGTCTTCTCGATCCCGGCGGTGCTGCTGTACGACCCGGTCCTCAACGACGCGAACTACATCCTGGGGACGGGCGCGGACGCACAGGTGCGGATGGGAGCCCTTCTTGAGATTCTGACGGCCGTCGCGAACATCGCCACCGCGGTCGTGCTGTTCCCGGTCCTGAAACGGCAGAGCGAGAGCATCGCCCTCGGTTACGTCGGCCTGCGCGTCCTGGAATCGACCGTCATCGTGATGGGGATTGCCAGCGTCCTCACCGTGGTGGCGTTGCGGCAGGAGCTGACGGGCGGAGACGGCGCCGATGCCGCTTTGATCGGCCGATCACTGGTGGCGTTGAAGGATCAGACGTTCCTGCTCGGCCCCGCGTTCTGTGCGGGCTTGGGCAACGGGCTGCTGCTGGGCTACCTGATGTACCGGTCGGGCCTGGTCCCACGTCCCATGGCGCTCATCGGTCTGATCGGAGGCCCCATCGCCTGTGCCACCGCGACCGCTGTCCTGTTCGGCGCCTATGAGCAGCAGTCTCCGGTGAATTTCCTGTTCACGGCGCCAGAAATCGTCTGGGAAGCGTCATTGGGCATCTGGCTCCTCATCAAGGGCTTCCGTCCCGTCGCCCTCATCACAGCAACGACCCCTAAGGCCGCACAGGACCCCGACGCAGCGTGACAGGGCGCATCACCACCGAGCACCCACCCGGCGATGCGCCCAGATCGCGCCTCCCCAAGAGCGGCATCCGCGTCACGCCGAACCGGTTCAGGAGGGTTCAGGGGGTCGGGTCGACAGCCTCGGTCTTCTTAGCGGAGGATCGAAGCTGATCGAGGTTCAGGCCTCGGCAGTGTCGTCACAGGGCCCGACCAGGCTCGAAGGGAGAGTCGCCGATGCCGATTCCCGGTGCCGTGGCCCGCTTCAACCGGACCGTGACCAACCGCGTGACCGGGCCGTTCGCGGGACGCCTCCCCGGGTTCGCGATCGTCCACCACACAGGTCGCAAGTCCGGCCGCCGCTACCGGACTCCGGTCAACATCTTCCCGCGGCCCGGCGGGTACATCGCCGCACTCACCTACGGCCCCGATCGCGACTGGGTCAGGAACGTCATCGCGGCCGGAGGCTGTGAGCTGGAGATCCGTGGAAAGATGATCCGGGTCGGTGAACCGGAGATCGTCCATGATCCGGGCCGGGGCGATATGCCGCCCGGGGTGCGGCAGATCCTCGGCCTCATCGGGGTCACGGACTTCCTTCACTTGGCCAAGGCGACACGGTAGGGGCGTGGAGGTCGGTCTTGGTACGGCGTATGGCCGATGAGGCGTTCCGGGCAGAGCAGCAGCGAGATCGGTACGCATCGCATGTCCGTCCGGTCAACGAAATGATCGATGCCCTCCGCGACCAGGACGGCCGGGGATGGATGCCGCATGTGGCGCCGTGGCACGGCGGTGTGCGGGCGCGCGTGCTGTCGGTGCTTCGCGATCCCGGCCCCAAGACCCAGGACCGGACGGGCTCGGGCTTTTTGTGTGTGGAGAACGACGACTCGACCGCCGAACGACAGTGCCAAGCCTTCGACGCGGCGGGCATCGCTCCCCACGACGTCACCCCATGGAACGCCTACCCCTGGTACATCAACCGGGCACCGAACGCCGCCGAACGGCAGGCCGGAGTCGATCCCCTGCTTCGCCTGCTCGGACTGCTGCCGCACCTCCGCATCGTCCTCCTGCAGGGCCGTGACGCCCAGGACACCTGGCGCCGACTGGCCGCCCGGCACCCCGAGACCCTCCAGCCCAAGGGCCTGCAGGTCGTGAGCACCTACCATCCGGGCAGGCAAGCCCTGTGGGCCAGGGATCCGGCCGTCCGCCAAGCCCGAGTACAGGACCGGCTCCACGCCTACGCCCGCGTGGCCCAGGCCCTCAGCGACGAACGAGATCGCGGTAGAGGGTGAAAGCGGGCTTGGGGCGGTAGGTGTCGCTGACGATCCCCAGTGTTCCGCTGGGTTCGGTGGAGCCGCTGTCGGCGTCCCGAAGGCTGAACAGTTCGTAATGGGTGATGTTCAGTGGCTTGCAGAGGGCGAGGATCGAATTAATCATGTCGGACAGGGCGACGGGTGAAAAGGCGTCAGGGTACAGGCCGAGGCCGACGTAGTCGACGTGGTCGGCGAAATCCTGCTGTGGCACAGCGGACAGGTACTGCCGGAACCCGTCGTCGCCGCCCAGCCATTCCGGTGGTTCGGCGACGGAGAAACCGATCCGCACATTGTGCAGGCCGCGCCGGTCCAGCGCGGTGCGTGCGTGCGGTATGCCGAGAGTCAGGGCTTCGAGAACTCCGGGCGCGCTTCCGTCGATGAGCGGGATGGGGAAGTTGGGTTCGAGCGTCACCTGCAGATACCGCGTCAGGTGGCCGTAGCGGTCGATGACGGTGTCGAGAAAGGCCAGCCATCCGGAGAGGTCGGCGGCCTGGGGAATGTAGCTCACCACGAGGTCCAGCTCGCGGCCTGCCTGGACGTACCATTCGTCGGGCATCGTGAGGTGGGCGAGTTCGTCATCGGCTCCGAGTGAGGTGACGACGTCCGGTGGTGTCGCGTCGCCGAAGAAGTGCACGTACTCGCGGACGACGAAGGCGTTGCCGCCGGCGAGGTCGTCCACGAGGTCGCCGATCGCCGCGGGGTCGGGCGGGTGCGAGCAGACGGTGGCCGCACGGCCGCCCGGGTAGATGCCGAACTTCATGGTTCAGCCCCTTCGGTCGTCGGGCCGGGTGTCCGGCCAGTCGATGTCGTGTGAACGGATCCGCGATGTCAGCGTCCGGATCCAGGTGGCCTCGGCGGTCACGATGGTGCGCCAGTAGGCGGCTTCGAGCATGTGCACCTCGTCCACGCCGTCGGGGTGTTCCGCTCGCTGCAGGATGGCCAGTTCTCGGTCGAGTCGGTCGGCGCGGGCGTCCAGGGCCGACACCGCGTGATCGGCCGGGAGGACCCCCGCGTAGGCGACGGCCATGATGAAGTCCACGGAGGCGGCCTGGCTTTCGCGCAGCCCAGTCTCGACCTTCCGCCGGAAATCGGCCATGCCCGCTTCGGTCAGCTCGTACGTCGTGCGCGGCGGCCGGTTGCCGACCTGCTCGGGCCGGCGGGAAGCGACCAGGCCCGTCCTCTCCAGCGCCTTCAGCAGTGAGGTGACCGTGCTGCGGGTGACCGGCAGCTGCTCATACCGCTCGCGCAGGCGCGAGGTGAGTTGGTAGGCATGCGACGGCTGCTCGACCAGGAGCCCGAGCAGCGGCAGCACCAGGCTGTTCCGTGAAGCGTCCAAGGGCACCGGCACCCCGGGGGGCATCGGTTTCCAGTGTTGGTGGTTTCAGTTCAATCTGCCCACGGGGCGACAGTTATGTATTGAGAGAAGCCCGCAGATCTCGCCCTTGACAGACGATCATGGTGGGGTGATGATCATTTTATCCAGTCCCCCCGAAGGGAGCTCGTAATGCGAATGTCGGGTAATCGTGTCATGGCCATGGCGGCTGCGGTGATTACGGCGGCTATGGCGCCTGTGGTGTTCGCCATTCCGAGCGCAGCGGCGAGTGAGCAGGGCGCCCAGGCCTCCTGCTCGAACTGGACCCCGCACCTGCGGCGAGTCATCGTCGGTTCGGCGAAGGTGCACACCAGCTATTCGGGGTCGTCCTCGGTGATCGCCACATGGAAGTCCGGCACGCTTTTCCGTATCGACAAGCGATGCGTCAACAATGCCGGGAACCTGTGGTGGCACTCCGACTGCTGCACTGGCGTCAAAGGCTGGATCTGGAACGACTATACAGAGTTCGCGCAATATAACTGACAGAAGTCACCCGGGACCGGCCGGCCGGCACCCCACCTCGGGGCTCAGGCGTCCTCGGTGCCTGCCGCCGCACCGGCCGGCCAGATGCCGAGGGCGATGTGATCGTAGAAGGAGTACGTCGCGATGTCGTCCTCGATGGAGAGTGTGAGCGCCATCGGTCCCCGGTCCCAGATCTCCCTCACCCATCCGGCGGTGATGTCACCGACCGTGCGGGTGGGCGGCCCGATCCGGTCCTGGACGAGCGCGCGCACGCGCCGGAACTCGGCTTCGAACTCCGCAGGCCCGGCGTCCGGATACCGGATCCACTCGGCCGAGAAGTCCTCGGCCAGATCGTCCTCCTCGTCCTCGTCTTCGTCGTCGGGTTCTTCGGCGCCGAGCGGGGGCCAGAGCAGCGCGAACGGGAGCGCCACGAACGAGTGATGATCGACCGCGCCGTCCTCGCCGGCGTCCTCGTCCGGCGGTGGCGCGCCCAGGTCCAGTCGCCATCCGGTCCCGTCCGGCTCGGCCGGCGCGGACGGGTCGTCGGTCGACGGCACTGAATCCACCGGCAGGTCCAGCTGGGGCCAGATCTCATGACCGGTCTGCCAGGGCACTCGGACAGAGCCCATGTCGTCGACCCGTATCCATCCGCGTGCCACGAACAGACGCTCGACGGCCTGCCTGGTCCACGGACCGTTCGCGAGCGAGATCATGGCATCGACCCACGCGCCGTCCACCGGCAGCAGTTTCACGCTCATGCCGCGACCGTAGTATTCACCTCGGACGCCGGCGGCTCGGGCTCATTTCCTCGTCGTGCCCGCGTATCCCTCGCAAGCCGGGTGCGCGACCGCCCTCAGCGGTCGGTTGCGGTGCCTGCGAGGAAGAGCCTGATCGCGTCGTCTATGAGCGCCTCGCCCTGGGGCGTGGTGATCCGTCGGGACGTAGTGAGCGCCGCCGCGCCCTGAACGGTCGCGGACAGCACCAGGGTCAGTCGGTCTACGTCGCGCGCGTCATAGATGCCCGCTTCGACGCCTTCGCTCATGATTCCGGCCAGGGTGCCGAACAGCCGCTCCGCGGCGCCTCGGACGGCCTCGGAGGGGCCGTCCACCTTGGCTGCGAACATCAGGTCGAGCAGCGCCGGCTCCCTGACTGCGAACCTCACGTATGCCGAGCCCGCCGCGTGCAGGGTGCGGGCGTGGTCGCCGGACACGCGAGTGGCCGCTTGGTGGATCTCGTCGGCCAGGCGGACGAAGCCCCGTTCGGCCAGCGCGTCCAGGAGTGCGTTGCGGTCGATGAAGTGCTTGCGGGGTGCGCCATGGCTGACGCCCGCATCGCGTGCCAACTCCCGGAGGGAAAGCGCGTCGAGTCCGCGTTCGCGAAGCACCGCCTCTGCCTGATCGAGCAGCACGGCACGCAGGTTGCCATGGTGGAACGGCCGGTCGGGCATGCCCTCATCGTACCTTGAAGTAGATGTTGACTACTTAGTAGGCAGTGTCTACTCTGACGGAGCGCGGGCGGCATGTGCGGATCCGGCACAGCCCTGCGATCCCAGGGGAAAGAGGTCCGGAGATGGCCGAGCAGAACATCGCACTGTGGCTGCCCAAGCGAGGCGGACGCTTCGAGGTGGGGCCGGCCCCCTACACGCCCCCGGCGGCCGGCGAGGTCGTGGTCCGCGTGCGGGCCGTCGCCGTGAATCCCATCGACGGCATCCCGGGCCTGCTGTATCGCGTGGCCCTGCCGTGGCTGACCTTCCCGGCCGTCATCGGCTCGGACGTCGCCGGCGAGATCGTCGAGGTCGGTGCGGGCGTGACCCGGCTGCGGCCGGGCGATCGCGTCCTCGGGCACGCGTTCGGCGTCGAGAAGTCGCAGAACCGCGCGGCGGAGGGCGCCTTCCAGCACTACGTCGTGCTCATGCAGCACATGGTCTCCGCCATCCCCGACTCGCTGCCCTTCGAGCAGGCGGCCGTGCTACCGCTGACGCTCTCCACCGCGGCGACCGGCATGTTCCAGCAGGACCACCTCGGGCTGGCACTGCCCGGCGCCGACCCCGCCGAGCGGACGGAGACGGTGCTGGTCTGGGGCGGTTCGACGTGCGTCGGCAGCAACGCGATCCAACTCGCCCGCAACGCCGGCTACCGGGTCGTGGCCACCGCGTCACCGCACAACTTCGACTACCTCCGCTCGCTGGGCGCGGCCGAGACGGTCGACCGCCGCAGCCGCGGCGCCGTCGAGGAGATCGTGGACCGGATCGGCGACAGCCCCCTCGCCGGCACGCTCGCGATCGGGACCGGGTCGCTCGCACCGGCGGTCAAGATCGCGTCCCGCACGTCCGGCAGCGAGCGGGTCGCCTCGTCCCGGCCCGGGACGGTCACGCGCCTGCGGGGGCCGCGCGCACGGCGGCCCGGCGTACGGGTGAGCGGCATCTGGGGCGGCACGCTGAAGGACAACGAGGTCGGGCCGGCCATCTACACCGGCTTCCTTCCGGCCGCTCTCGCCACGGGCGCCTACCGAGCCGCACCGGACGCGACCGTCGTCGGCCACGGACTCGACCGCATCCCCGACGCGCTCCGGCAACTCCGGGACGGCGTCTCCGCCAAGAAACTCGTCGTCACCGTCTAGTGCGGCGGCCCCAAGGTTCCCCGAGCGCGTTGATCTGCGGCGTGTTGTTGTTTTCGACGCGCTCATAACAACAACACGCCGCAGGTCAACGGTGGGTGGGGTGGTTGGTGTTCGTGGACGTGTACTCGGCCGTCGGGGTGGGGAATCATCTGCTTGCGTTACTTGTTCGGCTAACTGTTCAGGGAGTCGAGCTAGGAATGAGGGCGGCGGCATGACTGCTTCCATCGAAGGACGGGGCCCCGTGAGCCCGTTCGACAGCGTGGAGGTCGGGTTCGGGACGCTCAAGAACCGGATCGTGATGGCACCGATGACGCGCAGCCGCGCGTACGGGCCGGACGCGAGTCCCACCCCGCTGATGGCCGAGTACTACGCGCAGCGCGCCGGTGCGGGGCTGATCGTCACCGAGGGCGTCCAGCCCAGCCGGATCGGCCAGGGCTACCCCGATACGCCCGGTCTCCACAGTGACGACCAGGTCAAGGCGTGGCGCCGGGTGACCGGTGCCGTGCATCGCGACAGCGGGAAGATCGTCGCGCAGTTGATGCACACCGGGCGGGTTGGTCATCCGGACAACTATTCTCAGCACACCGTGCCGGTCGGCCCGTCGGCGGTCCGCGCCGAGGGGCAGATCTTCACCGCCCGCGGGCCGCAGGACTTCGTCGAGCCGGTGCCGCTCACGAGCGGGCAGATCAGGGAGACGGTCGCGGACTTCGCCTCGGCCGCCCGCAACGCGATCGCGGCGGGCTTCGACGGCGTCGAGCTGCACGGCGCGAACGGCTACCTGCTCCACCAGTTCCTGTCCACCAACGCCAACCGGCGCGAGGACGAGTGGGGAGGGCCGGCGGAGAACCGGATCCGCCTGACGCTGGCAGCCGTCCGCGCGGTGGCCGAGGAGATCGGCGCCGAGCGAACCGCGCTGCGGATCTCCCCGGCGAACCCGCTGAACGACATCGAGGAGCGGGACCACGCCGAGACGTACCGGCTGCTCGTCGACGAACTGGACCCCCTCGGCCTGGCCTACCTGCACGTGCTGGAGTCCACGGACCCCGGGTTGACGTCCGTCCTGCGGGCGCGGTGGTCCGGTGCGTTCATGGTGAACCCGGCCACTCCCGGGTCGCTGACCGGCCCGGAGCACCTCTCGCTCATCGAGGAGGGGGCCGCCGACCTGGTCTCCTTCGGCCGCCTCTTCATGGCCAACCCCGACCTCCCGCACCGGCTGGAGACGGGTGCGCCGCTCAACGAACCGGACCTGAGCAGGGCCTACGGCGGCGACGCCGCGGGCTACACCGACTACCCCGTCTTGCAGCCCGCGCCTGCGGCCGGGGCCTCCGCCTGACGTCCACTACCCGTGGAGGGACACCGCTATGAACACCACCGCACGCACTGACCACACCACCGGACGGGTCGTCGTCATCACCGGCGCCGCCGGAGGAGTCGGGGCCGCTCTCGTCAGCCGATTCCTGCGCAACGGCGATCAGGTGATCGCCACGGACCTGTCCGCCGCCGCCCTCGGCAAGCTCCGCGCGGATCTGGGCGCGGACGAGTCGCTCGTGACCGTCGCGGGCAGCATCGCCGACGAGGACGACGTCCAGGTGATCGCCGACGCCGCCCGCAGGCTGGGAGGCGTCGACGTGCTCCTCAACGTCGCCGGGTTCTTCCCCTTCGACATGTTCGAGGACACCAGCCCCGACCGCTGGCGCACCGTGATCGACATCAACCTGACCGGCTATTTCCTGGTGACCCACGCCCTGCTGCCCCTGATGAGGGACCGCGGCTGGGGCCGGGTCGTCAACGTCGGGTCGGCGTCGATGTTCCCGGGCGTCCCCGGGCAGGTCCACTACGTCACGGCGAAGGCCGGGCTGGTCGGGTTCACCCGCAGCCTCGCACGCGAGGTCGGTCCGGACGGCATCACCGTCAACCTGCTGACCCCCGGCCTGACGCTCACCGGGCCCGTGCTGGAGAACTTCCCGCCGGAGCTCATCGCGTCCCAGCGCGAGGGCCGCGCCCTCAAGCGCGACCAGCACGCCGGCGACCTCGTCGGGCCGATCTTCTTCCTGGCGTCCCCGGACGCCGACTTCGTGACCGGCCAGACGCTGAACGTCGACGGCGGAATGTACATGAACTGACCTCGGCGGGCCGCGCTCCGGCGCGGGGCGCGGCCCGGCGGAACGGAAGGAACCGATCATGACCGAGTTCAACGACCGCGTCATCGCGGAGTTCCGGGCAAGCCGCGGCCGCGTCGGCGCCTGGGGGACCAACCTGGTCCTCATCCACCATCGCGGCGTACGGACCGGGACCGCGCGGGTGAACCCCGCGATGTCCCTGCGCGACGGCGACGGCTGGCTGGTGGTGGGGTCCGCGAAGGGTGCACCGCGCGACCCGGCCTGGACGGTCAACCTGCGCGCGCACCCCGACACCGAGATCGAGGCCGCGATCGACGGCGATATCGCCACCGTTCCGGTGCGCGCCGTCGAACTGGCCGGCCAGGAGCGCGAGGCCGCGTTCGCGCGGTTCGTCGAGATGGCGCCCGCCTTCGCGTCCTACCAGGCCAAGGCGCCGCGACCGCTGCCGGTGATCCGCTTCGTCCGCCGCGGGCCCGGAAGCTGAGCCGTGTCACGGACCGGGCCCGCCGTCAGGCCGGCGGGCCCGGATTCCGCTGCTGTTCGGCGGCGGCCAGGTTGCTTTCCAGGGCCTGCAGCGCGTGCAGCACCTGCTTCCGCTCGGCGGCGTCCATCTCGCCGACGGTGAGCGACTCCAATTCGGCCCAGATCCGCTCCACGCTCTGCTTCAGCGCGAGGCTCGCACGGGTGGCCTCGACGATCGTCGCCCGCTTGTCGGTGGGGCTGGGGGTGCGCCGGACGAAGCCGGCCGCCTCCAGCCGACGGACCGAACGCGCCACCGAGGGCGCGTCGGTTTCCAGGGTCCGGACGAGGTCGACCTGGCGCTGGGGCCCGCGATCCCACAACTGGATCATCAGCAGTTCCTGGCCGGGGTACAGGCCGACGTCGCGGAGCAGCTGGCCCGCGAACGCCTTGTGCAGCCGCGCGACGCGGAAGATCGCATGGCTGATCGGACCGAGGCCGGCGACCGAGCCCTCCGGCGACCCGTCCCCCGCATCCGCTGTCTCCGCCACGGTCCCGAGAATACCGAGCCCGAGCCCGAGCCCGAGCGCGGGCGCGAGCCCGAGCGCGGGCCTGTGGTGACGCGGCGAATGGCCCGCCTACTGTTGTCGCCAGGCCGCGGCGCATACCTCTATCCAGGTCGCGAGGTCGGGCACCTTATCGATCGTGAGCAGTGAGTATGGCGGGGAGCCGTCCAGTGGTGTGACGCCCTCGAATGCGTGGTCCGGTGCGAAGATGAGCAGCCGGCCGTTGTCGCGATGGGCCAGCGTCAGATTCCCGTTCGCCTCTACGGCGACGGCGTAGTACTCATCCGGGTCGATGGAAAGCGTCAGGTCGTCGCCTTCCCAGAGCCACGCATAGTCGGCCAGGACGTCCGCGACCGGCACGCGCGCCGCGTCCGCCGTGAGCACCTCGTTCTGGTTCTCCCACCAGGTCGTGGGTTCACCGAACCTCTCGGCGATCCCGCCGCAGAGCTTCCAGAAGCTGTTGTGCGCCGGCGGAAAAGGCCCGCAGGCCGCATTTCCGGGCGGGTGGCAGAGCCATCCCCGCCGGCGGTCCGGTGGCCCCCATGCGAGCAACTCGTAGGCGGTTCCTCCGACGGAGATGGGGGTGAGAGTCGTCGATTCGAGAAGCGCGGACAGTTCGGGAAGGGCCTCGGTCGATCCGCGGGTCCACGGCTGCGCCTCGCCCACTGCGGCGCTCTCCCCGGGCTGAAGGAACCAGGAGACCTCCTGGAGGAAGCGGTCCCAGTCACTCATGGCCCGATAATGGCACACGGCCGGGATAGCGTCGCGGCATGAACCCGGGGAAGTAGCCTTGGGCGGTGTTCTCGGCTCAAGGTCCTTCTCTGCGTGAACTGGCGGTGCAGGCGCTGTCGTCGGTGGAGCACGGCTATGACCTGCTCGCTCCGAAGTTCGACCGCACGCCGTTCCGGACTCCTGACGGCATTCTCGATGCGACCGCCGACGCCTTGCTGCCGCTCGGGCCGTTCGGGGAGGGGCTCGACGTCTGCTGCGGTACCGGGGCGGGCATGCGGGTCCTGGGGCCGCTGTGCGAGGGACGCGTCACCGGTGTCGACTTCAGCGCCGGGATGCTCGCGCAGGCGCGGGCGGCCCATCCGGAGGCCGAGTGGGTGCGGGGCGACGTCCGGGCCCTGGCCTTCGGCGAGGAGTTCGACCTCGCGGTCAGTTTCGGGGCGCTCGGGCACGTGCTGCCCGCCGAACGGCCCGCGGTCTTCGCCGGGGTGCGTCGCGCGCTGCGGCCGGGCGGGCTGTTCGCCTTCCCGATCGGGGCGCCGCCGCCCCTCACGTCGGGGTGGTACTGGGGGCTTCTCGGGTTCGACCTGGCCATGCGGGTCAGGAACGCCCTGTGGCGTCCCCCGTTCGTCATGTACTACCGCACCTGCCCGCTGGGCGCGGTCCGGCGTGACCTGGCGGATGCCGGGTTCGCGGTGACCACGGTCCCCTTGCCGGCCCTCGGGCGGCGCGAGGACGGCAGCCCGCGCTACCGGCTCGTCCTCGCGCGCAGAGCCGACGGCCGCGGGGCACGGCCCGGCGGGTGAGAGCCGGGCCGTGCCCCGCGGAGCCGCGGGCGGGACGGGACGGGTGGGTCAGGGGCATGCCTCCAGGATCGTGTCGGCCACCGCGTCCGGCTGGGAGACGGCGATGGCGTGCGAGCCTCCGGAGATCTCGCGGGTGCCGCGTGAGCCGGCGCGGTCGGCCATGAAGTGCATCAGGGCGGCCGGGATGTTGCGGTCGTCGGACCCGAGGATGAACCAGGACGGCTTGCCGCGCCACGCCGGCTCGTCCACCGTGAGCGGCTCGGTCAGGGCGCGTTCGGTCACCGGGCGCTGGGTCGCGGCCATCAGCGCGGCCTCGCCGGCGTCGACGTCGGCGCAGAACTGGGCGTGGAACTTGTCCGAGGCGATCCGGAGGTCGTTGCCGCCCTCGGTGAGCGGGTAGGCGTTCAGCGCCGCGCCGAGCGTGCTGCCCTCGAACTTCTCCGACAGCTGGAACGCGGTCTCGTCCCGGTCGGGCGCGAAGCCGGCGATGTAGACCAGGGACTGGACGGCCGGGTTCCCGGCGGCCGCCTCGGTGATGACCATGCCGCCGTAGGAGTGGGCGGCCAGGACGACGGGGCGGTCCAGGCCGGCGATCACGTCGCGGACGTAGGCGGCGTCGCCGGCCACGCTGCGCAGCTGGTTGCCGGCGGCGACGGCGTCGTAGCCGCGGTCGTTCAGGCGCTGGATGACGCGGTTCCAGCTCGCCGACTCGGCGAAGGCGCCGTGGACCAGGACGATGACGGGTCGGTCGTTGCTCATGAGTTCGCCTTTCCGAACGCGGTCGTGAGGACGTCGATGGCCTGCGCGACGGCGCCCCGCGCGGCGCGGGTCTCCGTCACGTTGTTGAGCATCATGAAGTCGTGCAGGATGGCGTTGTAGCGGACGCTGGTGGTCGGGACGCCCGCCTCGGTGAGGCGGCGCGCGTAGGCCTCGCCCTCGTCGCGCAGCACGTCGTTCTCGTCGACGATCAGGAAGGCGGGCGGGAGTCCGCGCAGGTCGTCGAGGGTGGCGCGCAGCGGGGACGCGGTGATCTCGGTCCGCTGGACGGGGTCCATGGTGTAGGCGTCCCAGAACCAGGCCATGGCCTTGGCGGTCAGGTACGGGCCGTCGGCGAACTCGCGGTAGCTGCCGGTGTCCTGCCCCGCGTCGGTCACGGGGTAGTACATCGACTGGTGGACGAACCGGACGTCGCCGCGCCGCTTGGCCATGATGGCCAGCGCGGCGGTCATGTTGCCGCCGACGGAGTCGCCGGCGACCGCCATGCGGGACGCGTCGAGCCCCTCGTCCGCGCCGTGCTCGGTGATCCACCGGGCGGTGGCGTACGCCTGCTCGATCGCGACCGGGTAGTGGGCCTCGGGCGACCGGTCGTACTCGACGAACGCGACCGCGGCGCCCGTCCCGGCGGCCAGTTCGCGGACGAGCCGGTCGTGGGTGCCGGCGTTGCCCAGCACCCAGCCGCCGCCGTGCACGTAGAGGACGACCGGCAGCGTCCCGGACGCCCCGGCGGGTTTGACGATCCGCACCCGCACGTCGCCGACCTCGGCCGGGACGGTGATCCACGTGTCGTCCACGTCCGGCATCGGCACCGGGGCGGCCTGCAGGTCGTCCAGGACCTTGCGGGCCCCCTCGGTGCCGAGCTCGTAGATGAACGGAGGTTTGGACGTCGCCTCGGCGAACTCCTGGGCGGCCGGCTCCAGGATGTGGTTGCTCATGCTTCCCCTCGCTTCTCCCGTGATCGTGCCGTTATCACCCACTGTCGCCGGGCGGAGGTCGCGGGGCACCAGGGTCGGGCACGGGCCCGGTCCCTAGCCGGGCACGGGCCGGGGCACGGGTGGGGCCCGGCCCGGGGGCGGCCCCCGGGTCAGGCCCCGCCCGTGGTGGAGGTGCGCTGGAGCTGCCTGCGCGAGGTGATGCCGAGCTTGCCGAAGGTCTTGCGGAGGTGCCATTCGACGGTGCGCGGGCTGATGAAGAGCCGGGCCCCGATCTCGGGGTTGGTCAGGCCCTCCCGGACGAGCCGGACGATCTGCGCCTCCTGCGGCGTCAGCTCGCCGGACGCCTCGGCGGCCCGCCTGCGGACGTGCTCGCCGGTGGCCTGCAGCTCGTCGGCGGCCCGTCCGGCGAACGCCTCCATCCCCATCGCGGCGAACGCCGCGTGGGCGCCGCGCAGCTGCTCCCTGGCGGCCCGGCGGCGCTGCCGGCGGCGCAGCCACTCCCCGTACAGCAGGCGGGCGCGGGCGAGTTCGCCGGGGACGCCGGCGCGGCCGAGCCGGTCGATCGCCTCGCGGTAGTGGTCCTCGGCGGCGGTGTCCTCGCTCAGCAGCGCCCGCGCGCGGGCGTGGACGCCGAGCGCCCAGTCCGTGCCGGCCGGGAGGGCGGCCTCGCCGAGCCGGCGGAGGGCGACGGCGGCCTCGGCGAAGCGGCCGCCGCGGGTCGCCGCCTCGATGTACTCGGCCAGGGCCCATGGCCCGGTGCCCACGTCGGCCGGACGGTCCTCGCCGGCGCCGGGGACGGCGGCCAGCGCGTCCTCGTAGCGGCCGCGGCCGTTGCACAGCAGGGCCGTCGCCCACGCGCCGGCGGTCAGCCCGTTGCCCTCGCCCCGGCGCCGCGCCTCCGCCGCGACGGTCCGCACCAGGCCGGTGAGCTCGGCGTCGCGGCCCTGCCAGGCGGCGACCAGCAGGCCGCCGTAGGGCGGGACGGGGATCCCGATCGCCTCCGACACCGTCGCGACCTCCTCGACCAGCGACGCGGCGCCGGTCAGCTCGCCCGCGAGCACGTCCACGGCGATCTGCTGGGTCAGCGCGAGGGGAAGCGCGGCGGTCTGGCCGGACTCCCGGGCCAGGCGGACGTGCCGGGCCGCGAGGACGCTCCACGCGCCGTGGTCCCACAGGGTCGAGGCGGTCACCCCCGCCAGCCAGAGCCAGCGCAGGCCGTCCTCCGCGGAGAGGTCCGGGCCGCGGAACGCCTCCAGCGCGGGCCGCAGGACCGGCACCCCGGCGGCGAGGCCCTCGCTGATCCGCAGCGCCATGCCGTCCAGGAGGAGGTCGGCCGGGCGCGGCGGGCCGGGCGGCGGCGGCGCGGACCGCGCGGCCGCGGCGGTCTCGCGCTGCCCGGCGCCGTCGGCCAGCGGGCCCGCGAACAGCGCCGCGCTGATCGCCTCCAGGTAGGTGTCGCGGGCCAGCCGCACGTCGTGCGGGGCGAGTCGACGGGCCGCGGTGAGCAGCAGGCCGGGCGCGTCGCGGCCCCGGTCGACGGCGAAGGCGATCTCGGCGCGCAGCAGGTCGACCTCGCCGCGCGGCCGCTCGCCGAGCGGGGCGGCCTCGGCGACCGACAGCAGGCGCAGCGCGCCGTCGGGGGCGCCTGCCCGGTGCGCCGCCCACGCGGCGGCCAGCGCCCGCTCCTGCCGCCGGGCGGGGTCGGGTGTCAGCTCCACCGCCCGGGTGAGGAACGCCGCTGCCGCCGCTAGCCCGCCGCGGTCCCGGGCCCGTCCGGCGGAGCGTTCGAGCTCGGCGGCGACGTCCTCGGCCGGTGTCCACGCGCCCTGCGCCGCGTGCCAGGCGCGGCGGTCCGGGTCGGCCCGCGCGTCGGTGACCTCGGCGAGGACGCGGTGGACGCCGCGGCGGTCCGCGGGCGGCGCGGCCCAGTAGACCGCGGACCGGACGAGCGGATGGTGGAACCGCACCCGGTCCCCGATCGCGATCAGCCCGGCGGACTCGGCGGGCGTCGCCGCCTCGATGTCGATGCCGAGCCGGTCGGCGGCCCGCCACAGCAGCACCGGCTCGCCGCCGGGTTCGGCCGCCGCGACCAGCAGCAGCCGCCGGGTGGCCGGCGGGAGACCGGCGACGCGCCGCTCGTAGACCTCCTGGATGCGGCCGGCGAGGCCCGCCGCGCCCGGCACCCCGAACCCGCCCGCCAGTTCGGCCGGGGTGGACTCCTTCGGCAGCTCCAGCAGGGCGAGCGGGTTGCCGCGCGCCTCGGCGACGACCCGGTCGAGGACCCGCGGGTCCCAGGGCCCGGTGACGGCGGAGCGCAGCAGCGCCCGCGCCTCCTCCTCGGGCAGGCCGCCGACCGGCAGCTCCGGCAGCCCGGTCAGCTCGTGCGCGCCGCCGGGTTCGCGGGTCGCGAAGGCGATCGCGACCGATTCGGCGAGCAGCCGCCGGGCGGCGAACGCGAGCGCCTGCACCGAGGCCCGGTCGAGCCACTGCGCGTCGTCCACCACGCAGGCGAGCGGCTGCTCGCGGGCGGCGTCGGCGAGCAGGCCGAGGACGGCGAGGCCGACGAGGAACCGGTCGGGCGCCCGCCCGGCGCTCAGCCCGAGCGCGGCGCGCAGCGCGTCGCACTGCGGGGCCGGGAGGCGCGGGAAGCGGTCCTCCATCGGGGCGCACAGCTGGTGCAGGCCGGCGAAGGCCAGCTCCATCTCCGACTGCACCCCGGTGATGCGCACGACCCGGAACCCGGGCGCGCGGTCGATCAGGTACTCCAGCAGCGCCGTCTTGCCCGCGCCGGCCTCGCCGTGGAGGACCAGGGCCCCGCTCTGCCCGCCCCGGACGGCCTCCAGCAGCCCGTCGATCTCGGCGCATTCACCGTGTCGGCCTCGCAACACGCATTCCCACCGCCACTCGGTCAGCCGGTCGCGGGCACCCGCCAGCGTGCCCGCCGCATCCATCTTTCTCGAACCACTCGGGCCGACTCACCCGCAATACCTGGTCATGGCGACTTTGTGGGAATACGGTGACCTGTCGGTTTCCGTGACGGGACGCGCGGCCGGGCGGCCGGCGGGACGCGCGGCCGGGGCGGCCGGTGAGCGCGGGTCGGGTACGACATACCTGGTCGGCCTACGGGCACTAGGGGTTGGTGACGTGCACCCCGCGGCCGTGGAGGCGGGTGGTCGAAGCCCTCACGGCCCGGCTCGGCGGGCGGCGGCGGGCCCGCATCGTGCTGCTGCTGGCGTGCGTGCTGGCACTGAACACGGCCGACACGGGGGTCATCGGGGCGATCGTCCAGCAGCTGCGCGAGTCACTGGACATCGGCAACACGCAGGTCGGGGTGCTGACGGCGGCACCGGCGGCGGTCGGCGCGGTCGCGACGCTGCCGGTGGGGCAGCTGACCGACCGGGTGCCGCGGGTGCCGCTGCTCGCGGGCAGCATCGTGCTGTGGAGCCTCGCGATGATCGTCGGGGGGATGGCCGGCTCGTACGAGTGGCTGCTGGCGTCGCGGGTGGCGCTCGGCGCGGTGACGGCGACGGCGGGGCCCACGGTCGCGTCGCTGATCGGCGACCTGTTCCCGCCGGCGGAGCGGGCCGGGATCTGGGGCCGGATCCTCGCCGGTGAGCTGGTCGGGGTCGGGTTCGGGCTGATCGCGGGCGGGAACCTCGCGGCGTTCCTGAGCTGGCGGTTCGCGTTCTGGCTCGTCGCGGCGCTCGGGCTGGTGCTGGCCTGGCTGCTGTGGCGGATGCTGCCGGAGCCGGAGCGGGGTGCGCAGGCCGCGGCGGCGGGCCGGGGCGGGGAGGAGCCCGCCCAGCGGCAGGTGGAGCGGTCGCACGTGCGGCCGGACCCGCGGAACGTCCTGGCGGCCGATCCGGAGCGGATGCCGCTGCTCGCGGCGGCCCGGTACGTCCTGCGCATCCGCACCAACGTGGTCATCATCATCGCGTCGGCGATCGGGTACTTCTTCTTCGCGGGGCTGCGCACGTTCGCGATGGTGTTCGTGCAGGAGCACTACTCGATCAGCCAGGGCGAACTGACGGCGTTCATCCCCGTCATCGGGCTGGCCTCGCTCGTGGGGGTGCTCGCCGGCGGGCGGCTGGCCGACCGGCTGGTGCGCCGGGGCATGGTGACCGCGCGGGTCGCCGTGCCAGGGGTGGCGTTCACCCTGTCGGCGCTGCTGTTCCTGCCCGGCCTGCTCACCGAGCGGGCGCTGATCGCGCTGCCGCTGTTCACGCTCGCCGCCGCCGCGCTCGCCGCCGCGAACCCTCCGCTGGACGCGGTGCGGCTGGACGTCGTCCACTTCCGGCTGTGGGGGCGCGCGGAGGCGATCCGGACGATCGTGCGGATGGCCGGGGAGGCGGTCGCGCCGGTGCTGTTCGGCTGGCTGTCGGGGCTGCTCGCCGGCGGCCGCGAGTCGGCGGTCGGCCTGGACCGGGCGTTCCTGCTGGCGCTCGCGCCGCTGCTGCTCAACGGGCTGCTGCTGGTCAGGGCCCGGCACAGCTACCCGCGGGACGTGGCGTCCGCGCTGGAGTCCGAGCGCCGGTACGCCGACGGAAAGCGCTGAGCGCTTTATGCGGTTCTCATCATCGGAGGGTAGACAGGGCGGCATGAACGTGACACGTCGTGGCCTCCTGCTGTCCGGGCTCGTCGGAGGGGCGGCGCTCCTCAGCGGCGCCGGGTCCGGCCGTCCGCCCCCCGCCGAGGCCGACGCGCCGACCGGTTACGCGACCATGCCGGACGTGCCGCCGCCGGGCCTGAAGGCGCGGCGCCTCGGCCCCACCGAGGGCGGTCTGCTGTTCCTCGCCCCGTTCCGCGGGACGGGCTCGGCCGACGCGCTCATCGTCGACGACACCGGCGAACCGGTCTGGATCCACCGGTCGCGGCAGCTCATCACCGACGTGCGGGTGCAGGTCTACGAGGGCGAACCCGTCCTCACCTACTGGGAGGGCGAGCGCCGGACGGGCGGGCACGGGGCGGGCACGGGCGTCCTGCTCGGCCGCGACTACCGGCGCGTCGCCGAGGTCCGGACCGGGAACGGCGTGCGCGGCGACTTCCACGAGTTCGTGCTCACCGACCGCGGGACGGCGCTGATCATCGCCTATCCGACGGTCACCGCCGACATGCGTCCGATCGGCGGCCCGCGCGACGGGCACGTCCTCGACAACCGGGTCCAGGAGATCGACGTCCGCACGGGCGAGGTGCTGCTCGACTGGAGCGCCCTCGACCACCTCGGCATCGCCGAGACCCGCACTCCGCTGACCAAGGAGGCGAACGGCACCAAGGGCAAGGCGTTCGACCCCGTCCACGTCAACTCGGTCCAGGACGACGGGGACACGCTGCTGCTGTCGGCGCGCAACACCTGCGCCCTCTACTCGATCGACCGCCGGACGGGCGCCGTCCGCTGGCGGCTCGGCGGCCGCCGCAGCGACTTCGCGCTCGGTGACGGCGCCGCGTTCGCCTGGCAGCACGATGCCCGCAGGCAGCCGGACGGGACGATCACGCTGTTCGACAACCACATCGACGACCCCGCCGACGGTCCCTCCCGGGGGCTCGTCCTCAAGGTCGACGAGGACGCCCGCACCGCGGAACGGGTCCGCGAGTACGCCGACGGCAAGACCTACGGGCAGTACATGGGCAACATGCAGATCCTGCCGGACGGGAACGTGCTCGTCGGCTGGGGCTCGACGCCGGCGATGACGGAGTTCGCCGCCGACGGCACCCCCAGGCTGGAGATCACCGGTATCGGCGACGGCTCCTACCGGGCGTACCGCGCCGACTGGTCCGCGCGTCCCACCGCCGCCCCCGACGTCGCGGTGACGCCGCTGCCGGACGGGCTGATGCGCGTCCACGTGAGCTGGAACGGCGCGACCGGCGTCGCCCGGTGGCGTTTCGTCACCGGCTCCGAGGCCCGGCCGGTGGTGGCGAAGACCGTCCCGCGCAAGGGCTTCGAGACCGCGGTGACCCTCGCCCACTCCCCCGACGTCATCGCCGAGGCCCTGGCCGCCGACGGCACCGTCCTGGGCCGTTCGGAGCCGCGGGCCGTCTGATCAGTCCTCGCCGGGCGGATCGTTGAGGACGCGGTAGCGGTCGAGGATGCGTTCCAGTTCGCGGCGGTCGCGCTTGGTGGGGCGGCCCGCGCCGCGCTCGCGGCGGCCGACCGGGACGAGCGCCTCGCGCGGCGGCGGGGGCGGGCTCTTGTCGATCAGGCACTCCTGCGCGGCGGGCGCGCCGAGCCGCTTGCGGACGATCTTCTGCACGACGACGATCCGCTCCCGCCCGTCATGGCGGAGCCGCACTGTGTCGCCCGGCTTCACCGTGGTGGACGGCTTGGCGCGCTCGTCGTTCACGCGGACATGGCCCGCCCGGCACGCCGTCGTCGCCATCGAACGGGTCTTCAGCAGCCGCACGGACCAGATCCACAGATCGACCCGTACGGACCCCTCGTCGCCCATGCGTCCATGATGTCACCTGGACGCCGGTGCCCGGTTTGCACTGATCCAGGCGTCGGCGCGCTCCCACTGCTCGTAGAGCCAGCCGACGCGGGCGTCCCGGCCGTCCGGGACGTCCTCGGCGGGGATCCGCCACCAGCGGGCCTGGACGGCGGCGGTGAGCGGGATGCGCCGCCAGATGTCGCCGATCGTGGCCATGTGGTCGAGGCCGATGTGCGCGACGAACACGACGTCGGCGTCCGGGGCGGAGTCGAGCGCGGCGAGGACGCCGCCGGGGCGCGGCGGCATCAGGTTGCGGATCGCGGCGGCGCGGGCCGCCTCGTCGGTGCGGCGCAGCCTGGTCAGCCGCCGGATCGCGCGGCGCCGCCGCTCCGGCGAGAAGTTGCCGCCCTCGGGGAAGATCAGCAGCGCGTCGCGCGGGCCGAGATCCGCGGCGAGCCGGCCGATGTCCTCGACGGCGCCGCCGCCGGGCCGGACGAACACGTTCGGCATGCGGTTCGCGGCGATGTCGATGCACGGGTCGAGCTGGAGCTGCGCCTTCATGACGACGCGGGGCCGCCGCCGGTAGTCGGTCAGCAGGTGGTGGACGAGCAGGAGCGCGTCGCCGGGCCCGGCGTGCCGGCTGAGGACGATCAGCGGGCGGTCGCCGCGCGGTGCGTACCCGCTGCCGGAGACCTCCACGCGCAGGCCGAGCCGCCGCTCCGCGGATCGGTACAGGCCGGCGACGTAGGTGCGGATGATGTCGTAGTGCCGGTCGTCGCGGGTGCGGCGGCGGATCCACAGCCGGCCGCATCCCAGCACGGCGGCCGACTCCCGCGTCCCCCAGGCGAGCGCGAACCACAGCAGCCGCCGCGCCCTCTTGCGGTCGCGTCCGACGAGGGACGCCGCCGCGTACCCGACCGGGAACAGCACGATGACCAGCAGGGTCAGGACGAACAGCAGCGGCGTGAGGACCAGGCGGCGGACGATGGGGGGAGGCAGCATGTCACGCTCGTTCTTTGAGGTACTCCAAGGATGCCTGGTGGGCGCGTTCGATGTGAGCCCGGATTCCGGACACGTTCCTGTAGCGCATCTGGGCGAGGTCCACCCCGGCCTTCTGCGGCCTGGCGCCCGCCGGGAGGACGTGCACGGCTAGGCCGTCGGGGAGCGTCGCCATCTCCTCGAAGAACCGGTGCCGCCGCGCGATCTCGAACGCGACCATGCCGACCTCCCAGGGGCGGCGCGGCGGCGGCAGGTCGCGGTCGATGCGGCCGACGTGCAGGACGTAGACGGTGGTCGCGCCGAGCATCACCGCCCGCCCGACCGGGATGCTGTGGACGAGCCCGCCGTCGAAGTAGTGCCGGTCCCCGATCCGGACGGGCGGCAGCAGCCCCGGCACGGCGGACGAGGCCAGCACCGCCGGGAGCAGCGGGCCGGACGTGAACCAGTGCGCCATCGCCGTCTCGATCCCGGCGGCGACGCACTGGAAGGGGACGGCGAGCTCCTCGAACGTCCGGACGGGGAGCAGTTCGTCCAGCATGCGGCGCAGCGGCTCGTTCGAGTGCAGGTGGGTGCCGGAGCGGGCGAGCGTCCACAGCCGCGCCCAGAGCCGGGCGCCGAACACCTCGCGGGTGGCGTCGTCGGACCACAGGCTGGTGAGGCGCTCCACGGCGGTGTCGGGGTCCGCCGCGACGAACGCGCCGTTCAGCGCCCCGATCGACGTCCCGACGACGAGGTCGGGCCGGACGCCGGTCTCCGCGAGGGCCCGCAGCATGCCGACCTCGTGCGCGCCGAGCACGCCGCCGCCGCCGAGCACGAACGCGGTCCGCGGCTCGCCGTCCACCCGGGCCTCCCTTCGCGACGCTGGAGGCAGCCTCACCCGTGGGAACCGGGATAAACGAGTCCACCGAGCGGGTCGACTTGCGGCGTGCGGGTCACCCCGTCGTTGGGGGGGGGGGGGCGGGGGGGTTGGGTTGGTGGTGTTAGGATAAAATCAGCACCGGACCAGAGGGCTGCTGGGGGTGTGGGGGGCGGCGGGT
>NZ_JBEYTW010000116.1:0-27569 GCF_040643275.1 Spirillospora sp. NPDC047418 | reverse complement strand
CTCGACACCTGACCACCCCGACTTCCGTTGACCTGCGGCGTGTTGTTGTTATGAGCGGCCGTAAAACAACAACACGCCGCAGGTCAACGGGTCAGGTGCGTGGGAAGCGGGTGGCCCAGCGGCGCTGCCAGGGTGTTTCGACGGCGCGCGGGTGGTGGTGCCCGCGCGCCCAGGCGACGGCGCCGGACGGGTCCACCCCGGCGAGGACGGCGAGGCAGGCGATGACGGTGCCGGTGCGTCCGACACCGCCGCCGCACGCGACCTCCACCGCCTCGCCCGCACGCGCCCGCTCGTGCAGGGCGCGGATCTGCCGGACGGCCTCGTCCCGGTCGCGCGGGAGCCGGAAATCGGGCCAGTCAAGCCACACCGCGTCCCAGCGCAGGGCCGGTTCGTGGCGGCGCCGCAGTTTCGCGGAGCCCAGGTAGAGACCGAAGGCGGGCTCGGGGCCGTCCGGCAGCGGATCGCGGAGGCCGCGCCCCCGGACCCGGGCACCGTCCGGCAGCCGGATCGCCCCGGTGAGCGAGGCGGTCATCGGGCCTCCTCCCGGCGGCGTGCGCGGTGGTTGGCGACGTTCATCCGGTTCCCGCACCGTTCCGGCATGCAGTAGCGGCGGCGTCCGGCGCGGCTGGCGTCGGCGAACACGCCGCCGCAGCCGGGCGCGGCGCACGCGCGGAAGCGTTCGTGGCCGAGCGCGCGGACGAGGCCGAGCAGCGCGACCCCGACGACGGCCGCCAGCTCGCCGACGAGCGAGGCGTCCCGGGCCGTGGGCACGTACCACTGCCACCGCCCGGACGGGTCGCGGCGCAGCACCGGCGCGAGCCCGGCGTGCCCGGCCATCAGCGCCGCGCCCTCGACGGCCAGGTCCTCGGTCTCGGCCTCCAGGACGGCACGCACCTCGCGCCGGAGGAGACGCGCCTGCTCGACGTCCCCGGCGGTGGGCGTCCGGATGTCGTACGCGGCGAGAAGGCGGGCCAGCTCGCCGGGCCCGGCGAGCGCCTCGGCCCCCCGCACGTCCGGTGACGTGCCGACCAGCCCGTTGGCGACCTCGGCGCCCGCCGCGTAGCCGGCGATGGGAATGAGCAAGGCAGACGTCCTTCCGCACGACCAGTAAGGCTTACAGAGGGACTATAACCATTACTCGGTGAGGACGTCGAACTGGAGCCCGCCGTTCACCGCCGACACCTCGACATGCCGCCCGTGCTCGAGGTCGCCGGACAGCAGCAGGTCGGCCAGCTGGTCGTCCACCTCGCGCTGGATCGTGCGGCGCAGCGGCCGGGCGCCGAACTCCGGCTGGTAGCCGCGCTCGGCGAGCCAGTCGACGGCCTCGGTGGTGAAGTCGACGTCGACGTCCTGCGCGCGCAGGCGGCGGCGCGTCTCGTCCAGCAGCAGGTCGGTGATCTGCCGGAGCTGGCCCGCCTCCAGCCGCCGGAACACGATGATCTCGTCGATCCGGTTGAGGAACTCGGGCCGGAACGACTCGCGCAGCCGCCGCATGATCCGGTCGCTGAGCGCGCTGCCCTCGCCGTCGCGCCCGCCGAACCCGATCTCCGTCGTCCCGGTGATCAGCTCCGAGCCGAGGTTGGACGTCATGATCACCACGGTGTTGCGGAAGTCGACGGTGCGGCCCTGCGCGTCGGTCAGCCGGCCGTCGTCCAGGAGCTGGAGCAGGACGTTGAACACGTCCTGGTGCGCCTTCTCGATCTCGTCCAGCAGGATGACCGAGTAGGGCTGCCGGCGGACGGCGTCGGTCAGCTGCCCCGCCTCCTCGTACCCGACATATCCGGGCGGGGCGCCCATCAGCCGGCTGACGGTGTGCCGCTCCTGGAACTCGCTCATGTCGAACCGGATCATCCGCTCCCGGCTGCCGAACAGCGCCTCCGCCAGGGCCTTCGCCAGCTCGGTCTTGCCGACGCCGGTCGGCCCGAGGAACAGGAACCCGCCGATCGGCCGGTCCGGGTCGCCCATGCCCGCGCGGGACCGCCGGACGGCCCGCGCGACCGCCGCCACGGCGTCCTCCTGCCCGACGACCCGCTGGTGCAGGTGCTCCTCGAGCCGCGTCAGCCGCTCCCGCTCCGCCTCCGTGAGCTGCGTGACCGGCACGCCGGAGATGCGGGACACGACCTCGGCGATGTCCTCCGTCGTCACCTCGGGGACGGTCACGGGCGCGCCGTCGTCGCGCGCCGTCTCCAGGTCCTTCTGCAGCCGGACGATCTCGTCCCGCAGCTCCGACGCCTTCTCGTAGTCCTCGTCCGAGACGGCCTGGTCCTTCTCCCGCCGGCGCCGGTCGAGCCGCTGCTCCAGCTCCCGCCGGCCGCCGTCCCGCGTCCCCGACCGGAGCCGCACCCGCGCACCCGCCTGGTCGATCAGGTCGATCGCCTTGTCGGGAAGGAACCGGTCCGTGAGATACCGGCTGGAGAGATCGACCGCCGCGACGAGCGCCTCGTCGGTGAACCGCACGGAATGATGCGCCTCGTACCGGTCCCTCAACCCGCGCAGGATCTCGATGCTGTCATCGGGACTGGGCTCCGACACGAGGATCGGCTGGAACCGGCGCTCCAGCGCCGCGTCCTTCTCGATGTTGCGCCGGTACTCGTCAATGGTCGTCGCGCCCACCACGTGCAGCTCGCCCCGCGCCAGCGGCGGCTTCAGCATGTTCCCGGCGGACACCGCGCCCTCGGCGCTCCCCGCCCCCACGATCGTGTGGATCTCGTCGATGAACACGACCAGCTCGTCGGCGTGCTCGCGGATCTCGTCCACGACCTTCTTCAGCCGCTCCTCGAAGTCGCCCCGGTACCGGGTGCCCGCGACGACACTGCTCAGATCCAGCTGGACGATCCGCTTCCCGCGCAGCGTCTCCGGCACGTCGTCGTCGACGATCCGCTGCGCGAGCCCCTCGGCGATCGCCGTCTTCCCGACGCCCGGGTCGCCGATCAGCACCGGATTGTTCTTGGTGCGCCGCGACAGCACCTCGACGGTCTCCTCGATCTCCTGCTGCCGCCCGATCACCGGGTCGACCCGCCCCTCCCGCGCCAGCGCGGTCAGATCGCGGCCGAACTCGTCCAGCGTCGGCGTCTCGGACGGCTGCCCGCCGCCCCCGCCGCCCGGCGGCTGCCCCTGCCCGCCCCCCGACGCCGCCTGCTGCAGCGAGTCGGGCGTCACATGCTCATGATCGAGAATGCGGCCCGCACTGGACCCGCGGTCGAGCGCCAGCGCGAACAGGACATGCTCGGGCCCGATATAGGACGACCCGAGCGCCCGCGAGACCTGGTGCGAATCCAGCAGCGCCCGCTTCGCGGACGGCGTCAGCTCCGGCGGGACGTCCCGCGGCTCGCCCCGCCGCCCGTGGCTCTCGATCTCATCCTTGATCTTGTCCGGATCGGCGCCGGCCCGGACGATCC
Organism: Spirillospora sp. NPDC047418; assembly: GCF_040643275.1. Classification (NCBI taxonomy): domain Bacteria; kingdom Bacillati; phylum Actinomycetota; class Actinomycetes; order Streptosporangiales; family Thermomonosporaceae; genus Spirillospora; species Spirillospora sp. NPDC047418. The sequence continues at coordinate 24,171 of NZ_JBEYTW010000116.1, read as the reverse complement.
ACTGCCGCGTCCCCTGCTGCCGGGTCGCCGCCCACAGCAGATGATCGGTGTCCAGATCGACGCTGCCCCACTGCGCCGCCTGCGCCGCCGCGTCCCGCACCAGCTCCCGCGCCGGCTCGCTCATCAGCCGCGCGATGCTGATCCGCTCCTGCGGCCGCCGGTGCGCCCGCGCACCGAAGAACCGGGCGAGCATCTCCTCGAAAGGGTCCATCCCCCCGGCCCCGTACCATCCCGCGGTCATCTCCGAAACCCCCCGGTAGTCGAAGGACACGTCATAGGCAATGGTGACTCACGTGCCCGTGGCGGGCCCGCAGAAACCAGCGCTCCCCCTCCTTCACACCCCCGCGCGCACGCCCCGGCGCCGCCGCACGAGATCATCCGCGGCCTCCCGCCACCGCGGCCACTCGAACCCGAACCCGGCGTCCACGAGCCGGCCGGGCACGACCCGGCGGCTCTTCAAGAGCAGCTCGGTGTCCGACCGGAGGGCCAACGCTCCCAGCTCCGCCATCCACGCCGTCGCGGGCAGGCCGACCGGCATTCCCCACGCGCCCCGCAGCGCCCGCATGAACACCCGCTGCGGCAACGGCTCCGGAGCAGCCAGGTTGACGGCCCCCGCCAGGTCGTCCCGCCCGATCAGGAACTCGACCGCACGGACGAAGTCCCGATCGTGAATCCACGACACATACTGCCCGCCCCCCGCGACCGGCCCCCCGAGCCCCAGCCGCGCGAGCCACGACAGAACATCGAAAACGCCCCCGCGATCCGGGCTCATCACCATGGCCGCCCGCAACGCCACCTTACGAGTGGACGGCGTCTCGGCCCGCTCCTGCTCCCGTTCCCAGTTCTCGGCGATCCGGACGCTGTACGCCCAGTAACCCGGCACCCCGGCCTCACCGCCACCGATCACACCGGTCGCCTCGTCGTTGGCCGCGTCGAACCGATGGGCGTACACGGTGGCGGTGCTCATCTGGAGCCAAACCCGCGGCGGCCGCGCAGCCGCCGCGATCGCCTGCCCCACCACCCGCGCGGACAGCACCCGCGAATCCATCATCTCCTGCAGAGTCTGCGGCGTGTACCGGCAACTGACACTGCGCCCGGCGAGGTTGATCACGACGTCACTTCCGTCGACCACCTCGGCCCAGGCCCCGAGCGTCCGCCCGTCCCACCCGACCTGCCCCGCCCCCGCAGGCCGCCGGGTCACGACCACGACCTCATGCCCCGCAGCCCGAAGCGCCCGCTCCAGAACGGCGCCCACCTGCCCGGTCCCGCCGGGAATCACGACCTTCATCAAGCCTCCAGCCCTCTCCCGGACGACCCTAACCCACTTTTGAACACGTTCAAAGACCCACCCGGCGGGGCGTCCAACGGTTTGCGCGGTGGGCTTACGTGTCGCCGTCGGTCTTGTGTCCGTGGCGCTCGACACCTCGGCGCATCGCTTCGAGCAGGACCTTCGCGGCGAAACCCACGATGATGAGGTCTCCGAGCATCTGCGCGGACGTCAGCGCACGCGCCGCCTGCGAGCGCGGAACGATGTCGCCGAAACCGACCGAGGAGAACACGGTCATGGTGAAGTACAGGGCGTCGACATGGGTCAGCGGTTCTGAGAAGGTGCCCGGCGTGCCGTTCTCCATCAGGCAGTAACTCGCCGCGAACACCACCACGAACAGCGGGACGGACGTCGCGAGCGACTCGGCGGTGCGCAGTCGCGGCGACGGCGACCGTACGATCGCCCGCGCCTGCCAGGCGACGAGCACCCCGAGTGCGGCCAGAGCACAGGCCAGCGCCAGCACGGTCGTCAGGGTGAACGGCCTGTTCAGCGGTGCCGCGAAGTAGGCGCCCAGCAGGCAGGTGGTGATCAGTGCCGTGCGCAGCGCCGTCCAGAACAGCAGCCTGCGGCGAGCTCGTCGCGACGGGGTCTCCACTCCCCATCCATGCCCAGGCGATACGGGAAATCGCCGCGTACGGGCGAAGGGGGCGGCCGGCTCTGCATCAGCGCGCCATGGCCGACGTGAGGCGCAGGGGCGGGAGCGTCATCCCCGTGAGAGGGGAGAGGGGGAGGAGATCGGAGCGGGCGGGGCCCTCGCCGTTGAAGGCGCCCGTCCGAAGGGGACCGGGATTCCGGTCAGGGGCGGATCAGATGCGGGTCAGCTGCGGGTCCGGTCGGGTCAGATGAGGCCCTGGGCGAGCATCGCGTCGGCGACGCGCTCGAAGCCCGCGATGTTGGCGCCGACGACGTAGTCACCGGGCGCGCCATAGCGCTCGGCGGTCTCGTAGCAGTTCTCGTGGATGTTCGTCATGATCCCGGACAGTTCCTCCTCCACGCGGGAGAACGACCAGGCGGCGCGGCTCGCGTTCTGCTGCATCTCCAGCGCGCTGACCGCGACACCGCCGGCGTTGGCGGCCTTGCCCGGACCGAACGCCACACCCGCGTCCTGGAAGATGTGCACGGCCTCGGGCGTGGTCGGCATGTTGGCGCCCTCGGACACCGCCTTGACGCCGTTGCGGATGAGGATCCGCGCGGCCTCCGCGTCCAGTTCGTTCTGCGTCGCGGACGGCAGCGCGATGTCGGCCGGGACGTCCCATACTCGTCCACCGGGGACGAACCGGGCGGACCCGCCGCGCTTCTCGGCGTAGTCGGAGACGCGGCCCCGCTCGATCTCCTTGATCGTCTTGATCAGGTCGAGGTCGATGCCCTTCTCGTCCACCACGTAGCCGCTGGAGTCCGACACGGTGATCACGTTGGCGCCGAGCTGCTGCGCCTTCTCGATCGTGTAGATCGCGACGTTGCCGGAGCCGGACACGACGATCTGCTGGCCGTCGAGGTCCTCGTTGCGGCGGCGGAGCATCTCGGCGGTGAACATGACGTTGCCGTAGCCGGTCGCCTCCGTCCGGCACGCGGAGCCGCCCCACAGCGCGCCCTTGCCGGTCAGCATCCCCGCCTCCCAGCGGTTCGTGACGCGGCGGTACTGGCCGAAGAGGTAGCCGATCTCGCGTCCGCCGACGCCGATGTCCCCGGCCGGGACGTCGGTGTGCTCGCCCACGTGGCGGTACAGCTCGGTCATGAACGACTGGCAGAACCGCATGACCTCCTCGTCGGAGCGGCCGTGCGGGTCGAAGTCGCTGCCGCCCTTGCCGCCACCGATGCCGAGCCCCGTCAGCGCGTTCTTGAAGATCTGCTCGAAGCCGAGGAACTTCACGATGCCGAGGTTCACGGTCGGGTGGAAGCGCAGCCCGCCCTTGTACGGTCCGAGCGCACCGTTGAACTCGACGCGGAAGCCCCGGTTGACGTGGATCTCGCCGTTGTCGTCCTGCCAGGGAACCCGGAACATGATCTGCCGCTCCGGCTCGATCAACCGCTCGACCAGCTTGGCGGCGGCCAGCCCTGGCCGCGCGGCCAGCACCGGGCCGAGGGATTCCAGGACCTCGTGGACGGCCTGGTGGAACTCCGCTTCGCCAGGGTCCCTCCGCAGAACCCTGTCATAGGACTCTTCCAGGACGGCCAGGGTCTCGGGTGGCGCCGGCAGACGGGGGGCCAGTGGCATGGTGGGATTCCTTCCTTCGGTCCCCTCCACTCTAAAACGTGCGTTTCACCGCCTGAGACAGGGTGACCGCAGGTCGGAACCCGTACATGACTTACAACAAACCCTGGACAGACCCGGCGCCCCTTCAGACTCCCCCGTAACGCCGAACACGCCCGGCCCCCGCAGACCGGACGCCGCATCCGCTCGTGGCGTTGGGTGGACCGTGTGTGACGCCGGGCCGCGTCCTTCCCTGGGCGGGGACGTGGCCCGGCGTCGATCGGGGGCGCGCCGTCAGGCCGGGCACTTCTTCCATGCGAAGTGGTAGGTGGTCTGGACGCCGCCGTCGGCCGAGTCGAAGGCCATGAAGCTGGTCTGCGCCGCGTCCGAGGCCCCCTGGTACACCCGCAGCTCCGTGTTGATATTGAAGTTGCGGTCCTCGCCGCAGGGCTTGAACACGAGTTCGGTGACGGGCGTCCGGTCGGAGAACTGCCAGTTGTCCGAGTACGCGCCCTTGATCGTGTGGCTGACCGGCGTGGTCTGCGCCATGCCCTGGTGGTAGTAGTTGGCCTTCTCCATGCCGGTGGCACCGTCCGCGAGGTAGGCGAAGCCGCGGTAGTCGGCGCCGGCGATCGCGTACGTGAACCCCTGCGGGACGTGGACGCGCAGGTTGATCTGGCAGTTCTTGCGGAAGTCCGTCGGGTCGGAGTTCCCGCCCGCCTGGGCGAGGTAGTCGCTGTAGGTGACGGTGAACGCGGTGTTGTCGCTCGCCGTCGCCACCGCGGCGGTACCGGACTGGCATCCGGACCCGTTCACGGTGAGGACGTCGATGACGATCCTGTCGGGCGGAGGTGGGTCCGCGGGGGCGGCGGCGAACGCGGCCGGGGTCGCGGACAGCGGCAGCGCGGCAGCGGCGGCCAGGCACGCCGCCGAAACGGTCAGTCCTTTACGCATCGGTCGTTACTCCTTTGCTCTTTTGCTCGGGGCGTTTTCACCACGGGGGGCATTGCTGCCAGGCGAAGTGGTAGGTGGTCTTGATGGTGCCGTCCGTCGAGTCCATGGCGATGAAGCTGACGTTCGCCGGGTCGGAGGTGCCCCTGAGCACCCGCAGTTCGGTATTGATGTTGAAATTGCGTTCCTCGCCGCACGGCTTGTAGACGAGTTGCGCCACGTCGTTGGTGTCGGTGAACTGCCAGTTGTCGGCGTACTCGCCCTTCAGGGTGTGCGAGATCGCGGACGTCTGCGGCATGCCCTGGAAGTAGTAGCTCGCCTTCTCGACGGCGGTGGCCCCGGGCTCCAGCCACGCGAACCCGCGGTAGTCGGCGGACGCGATCGCGTAGGTGAACCCCTGCGGGACGTGCACCTTCATGTTGATCTGGCAGTTCTTCCGGAAGTCGGTCGGGCTCGAGGAACCGCCCGCCTGCGCCATGTACTCGCTGTAGGTGACGGTGAACGCCTCCTTGTCCTCCGACACGGCGACGGCGGCCGTCCCGGCCGGGCACCCGGACCCGTTGACGGTGGCGATCTCGATGGTGACCCCGTCCGGTCCGCGGCGGAGCGGGGCGGCGGACGCCGGCGCGGCGAGCCCGGCGGTCACGGCGATCCCGGCAATTGCGGCGGCAGCGGAAACGGCAATCCCTTTACGCATGCGATTCCTCCTCGCTGGAGCCTGCGCAAAGGGAGCGTAAACTTCGCAGCTCAGCGGGGTCAATCGCCGCTTTTCAACAGTTGAAGGCACTTCTGTCGGAGCGCGCCGGCACCGCGAACAGCAATATTGGAACGTCCATGAAAATTTCCTGTAAAAGGGAGCGTTCCATCAAGGTGCGCGGCAATTTCAAATGCGCTCTACAGAACATGTAGAAGCCCGGCCCGCAGCACGCGGACCGGGCTCGGCGCACGCCGGCCTCGGGCGGAGACGCCGCCGGTCAGGTGGAGTCGCGGAGGCGGGTGGCGAGGACGGCGGCCTGGCTGTGGTCGATGTCCTTCGTCGCGGTGAGGAGGGTGAGGGTGCCGTCGCCGGCGAGTTCCCGGAGCCGGCCGAGAGCGGCCGCGCGGCCGGGGTCGCGCAGCTCGGCGTCGTAGCGGTCGGTGAACTCGTCGAACTTGTCCACGTCGTGGCCGTACCACTTGCGCAGCTCGGTCGAGGGGGCGACGTCCTTCTCCCACTCGTCCAGGCGGGCCTTGTCCTTGGACAGCCCGCGCGGCCACACGCGGTCGACCAGCACCCGCTTGCCGTCGTCGGACGATGCGGGCTCGTACACCCTGCGCAGTTTGACCTCCATGCTTCCTCCCGCCTCCACCTATACCCCTCCCGCCGCCCTCACGCCGCCCCCACCCCGAACAAGTGCCCCAACCATCGACGTGGCAGACCGGCCCGGGGACGAACTCCTCCGCTCGCCTGCCGGCTCGGCGGCGGCCGCATGATGGAGACGCCGTCCGTGGACCGGCGGGCGGTTTCCAGCTCGCCGGGACGGTGTCGTCCGCGATGGATAGGTTGCGGTGATGACGAGCCGCGGGGACGAGGACGAAGGCGCCGGAGCCGCAGTTCGTGAAGAGGCACTGGGGCGACTTCACGAATTGCGGCTCCGGCGCTGGCGCATGGACCGCCCGCCGCTGGCCACTATCGACGAGGCCGCGGCCTTCATCGACGACGTGGGTCTCGCGCTCCTGTTCGGCGATGCCGGTGCGACGTTCCCCGCGCTGCGGGAGGCCGCCCGCGACGACGCGGCCCCGCGGCTCACGGCCGGCTGGGGCGCGGACCTCGACCGCATGTGGTCCTGGAAGGACGAACTGCCTGCGCTCGGCCGCGCCTGGGTGGGCCGTTTCGTGCTCGGACGCCAGTCACTGCTGTCTCCCCGTCTGCTCGCTCTTCTGCTCCCGTGCCCCGGGGAGCAGGACCCCGTCCCCGACCTGTCGGCCGCCGCGCGGAGAGTGCTGGACCGGATCGAGGCGGACGGCCCGACCTCGATGCGGATGATCCGCCAGGACTACGGTCTGAACTCCCGCGCCGCCCAGAAGGTGCTGGACGAACTCGGCCGCGCGCTGCTGGTGACCAACTACGGCACCGTCCAGGACGGCCCCGGCTGGCCCAGCTGCGTCGTCGAAGTCACCACCCGCGCGTTCCCGGACCTCGACCCGCGTCCCGTCGCGGAGCGGCGGGGGGATGCCGCACTGATGTTGCTGGACGCGATGGTGGAGGCCGATGTGCGGCAGCTCTCGCGGGCCTTCCGGTGGCCGCGCCGGGAGGCGAAGGACGTCCTGGAAGGCCTCACCGACACGGGCCGCGCGGAACCGGTCGCCGAAGGCCGCTACCGCCCCCTCCACCCGCCGCCCCACTAAGCCCCGCGCCCTCGAACCCCGCCCAACCGCTGCCCGGCCGCTATGTCGACGATCGAGCTGTCCGCGAAACGCACGGTGACCAGGCTGCTCTCTTCCAGAAGGACATTGGCGGTATGCACTCGGGCAGGGGTGGAGCGCCTGAGTGCACTATGCACAAACCCGGCTCGCGCACCGCCCGTCCTGGTAAGTCCCCCGAGCCCGCCTTCAGTTATCCCCGAGGCCATGTTCCGAGACTCTGCATCAAAGTCACAATGTCGCCAGGGGGATGTAAGTTCAGTGTCGATGAGTGACCCTCATGATCATTCGGGGAACAGGGGACGTCCATGTCGCGACTCTTGATGGTCGGCTGTGGCTGGATGGGACGGCCCTACCCGCAGCAGGCGCACGACCGGGGAATGCACGTCGCGGTACTGGACCGGGCGAACGATGCCCCCGACCTGCGTGACCAGGGCTATTCACTCACCGGAGAGGGCGAGGACGCATGGCAGGACGCTGCGGCGAAGGCCCTGGCGGACGGGCCCGTGGCCGTGGTCCTCGCCTTCTCGGAGCAGCGTGTGGTGACCGCAGCGAGACTTACCACCGAGTTGGGGCCGCCGGGCCCCGGGCTGCGCGCCGCGCTCACCTCCCGCAACAAGTATCTGCAGCGCGAACTTTTCGGACGACACAATCTTTCGCAGCCGGTGCATCAATTGCGCTACCAGCTGCAACATGTCCTTGAGTGGACCGGAAGACATTTCTCCGTAGTCACCAAGCCACGCTCTGAAATGGGCAGCGAGAGCGCCGAGACCGCCACGAACGAGATTCGGATAAGAGCCTGGTGTGAACGGCATTGGACGGTTGCGCCAGTGATCATCGATCAGATTGAGATCGCCTTTCAGAGCCTTACCGAGAAGGCGACCACCTCCGTCCACCGTTCTGCGTGGAGACCGCGCACCCGTTCCCTTTCGACGCCGCCATCGCGGTCGAGTGCGGCGAGCCCGCGCCCCGGCCGCCGCTCGCCAGCGGCACCAGCGGCTCCGTCTGCGCGTGGTTCCCTATCCCGGCGCCCGGCACGGTCACCGCGATCGACGGCGCCGACCGTGTCGCCGAGCTGCCGGGCGTCGCCGTCATGGAGGTGGACGTCGAGGTCGGCGGCACCGTGCCGCCGCTGCGCCCGTCCCGCGACCGGGTCGCCATGGTGATCGTCCGCGCCGAGGACCGCGACACGCTGGAGCAGTGGCTCCAGACCGTCCAGGACGAGCTGCGCCTCACCGTCCGTCCGACCGGGCGGGCCGGGCAGCGGGCCGGGCAGCGGGCCGGGCAGCAGGGCGCCGTCAGGCAGCGGGCTGTCGGGAAGGGGGCGCCGGGATGACGGAGGAGCCCGCGGAGGAGGAGGCCCCGACGGGAACCGGGGCGCGGGTGCCGTTGTGGCGGCTCAGCCCGGCGCAGCGGCTGCTCGAGGGCGGGGCGCTGCTGAACTCGCTCGCGTTCTTCGCGGCGATGCCGTTCGCGCCGCTGTACCTTTCCGAGCACACGAGCCTCGGCAAGCCCGCGGTCGGCGCGGTCGTCGGGGCGGTCGCGCTCACCGCCGCGTTCGGCGGGCTGCTCGGCGGGATGATCGTCGACCGGCTCGGCGCGATCCCGCTGATGCGGGCCGGGCTGGCCGGCTACGTCGCCGTGTACGGGCTGCTGGCCACGGTCCACGACGCCGCGGCGATCGTGCTGCTGTTCCTGCTGCTCGGCGGGGCGCGGCTGATGGTGGAACCGGGCGCGAAGAAGCTCCTGTCGCACGCGGCGGACGACGAGGGCCGCATGTTCCGCGTGCGGTACATGACGCTGTGCACGGGCGCCATCGCGGGTCCCGCGATCGGCGGCGCGCTCTACCACGTCAGCCCGCTGGCGTTCTTCGCGGTCCCCGCGTTCTTCTATGCCGCCTACCTGGTGCTGGTGCTCGCTCGGAACCGCGACCTGGTCGCGCTGCAGCCGCCGCGCGAGGCCGGGGCGGGCGCCGCGCCGTCCGCGCGGGAGTCGCTTGGCGCGACGCTGCGGGACCGGCGGCTCCTCGCCGTCGTCGCCGGCGGCATGGTGGTGTTCTTCGTCTTCTCCCAGCTGGAGTCGATGATCCCGCTGTACATGAAGGGCCAGTACGGCGACAGCACCGAGGGGTACTTCGCGGTCCTGTTCATCACCAACGCCGTCCTCGCCCTGGCCTTCCAGCTCCCGATCGACCGCGTCTCGGGCCGGCTCGGCCGCACCACCATGATCGTGGTCGGCGCGGCGAACTTCACGATCGCGTTCGCGTGCTTCTGGGGGAGCCCGTCCGGGCTGGTGTGGATGTACATCGGGATCACGTTCTGGACGATCGGCGAGGGCATCCTGCTGCCGATGCCGGACATGGCCGTCCACGAGATGGCGTCCGACGAGCACAAGGGCGCCTACTTCGGCCTGTCGGAGGTGCGGCAGCTCGGCTTCTTCCTCGGCCCGTTCGCCGGTGGGTTCCTGCTGGACGCCGGGACGACGCCGTACTTCCTCGTCATGGGGACGTTCATCTTCCTCTCCGTCCCGCTGCTGATGCGCCGGACCGCCGCCGCGCCGGAGGGTACCGGTGAACCCGCGGCGGAAGTGGCGGCCAATGGCTGAGACCTTCAAGCTCGGAGTGGTGCGGGACGCTGTGCGGCGTCCAGCACGAGGAGTTCGACCCGACGGGGATGACGGCGGTGTTCGCCGACGCCTTCAGCCGGCCTCACAGGCCCGCGGCGACCGCCCGGCCGCGCCCGGGCGGTTGCGGGCATGCCGGTCTCGCGGGGCGGGGTCACGGGCCGGGCCGGTCTTGTGGGACGGGGTCGTGGGGGGTTGTGGTTGTGCGGGCGAATTCGGCGGCGGCGGTGCGGCGGGCGAACTCGCCGGCGAGGGCGCGGCCGAGGACGTCGTCGTCGGGGCGGTGCCGTTCCAGGTAGGCGAGGGCCTCGGCGAGTTCGCCGGCGGTGAGGCGCCGGACCGGCTTGCCGGCCCAGCGCGGGAGCCGCGGCTCGGCGGGGCCGGCGGCGGACGCCGCGCGCGGTCCTGAGTTCACGTTCCTGGCCCTTTCATTTCCGGTGCCGGTCATGCGGCGGCGCGGCGGCGGGCACCGCATTCGCCGGCTCGAATAGGATCGCCGCGTGCATTGGTGGAGCCAGCAGGCGTGCGACGCGGCCGCGGAGGCGCAGGCCGCCGATCCCTCGCCGGGAAATCTCATGGCGGCCGCCCAGGTGCAGGCGCTCGTGTCGCTGGCGGAGGCACTGCACCGCATCGCGACGACGCTCGAAGAACGGGACGAGAATGACGGCGTCCCGTCGGGTGTCCGGACGAAGTAGCCTACCCCGCTGAAACGCTGCGCCAAGTCGAAATGGCGCAGCCGGGTGGCACCGAGCATCCACCCGGAACCGGGCGTCTGGTCGAAATAGTGGGTGTTTCCGCGAAAATACCGGTGCGCCCGCAAGGGGGCGCACCGGTATTTCCCGGGGTGTCAGACGTCGCTGAATGACTTGCGCTCCGTCCGGCCGGCGCCGCTCGCCGCGAGGCGGGAGGTCTTGGCGACGGGCGAGCGGGGCGGCGGCACCGTCTCCATGGGGTCGGGCTCGGGCGCCGGGGTGCGCTCCTCGGGCGCGGTCGGGCGGGGCTCGTCCCGGGGGCGGTCCCGGAGCCGCCGCGCGGCCTGCCGCAGGGCGCGCTCGCCGACGAGGCGGGTGAGCTCCAGGCCCCAGCAGTCCAGTTTGTCGGCGTCGGTGAGGTCGTCGCGGTGGCTGAGTTCGGCGGCGAGGCCGCCGAGCCGCTGCGCCTCCGACAGGTCGAACTCGCGCATCAGGTGGCAGCACAGTTCGGCGAGGGCCGCGTGGTCGCGCTCGAACGACAGGTCCGACAGGTCGTTGTGCGACAGCCTGCTCAGCGCGCGCTTGCGTTCGAGTTCGCCGTCGGCGATCCGGAGGATGCCGTTGAGGAGGGAGATGGGGCCGGCGCCCGCGGCCCTGCTCTGGGCGGGGGCGAACGACATCCGCAGGACGGCCGCGGACCCGATCCCGGCGGCGATCACCCGGACGGCCGTGAGGCTCGACGGGGGCGTGTCGGCGGGCAGCCCGAACGTCCAGCCGGCGGCGATCACCGCGATCAGCGCGACCAGGGACGCGCTGGCGTTGACGAAGACGAACAGCAGCCCGCCCGGCGACAGCAGCGCCGAGAGGGGCTTGTCGCGGTAGCGCGCGACGAGTTCGGCGAGGCCGATCGCGCCGCCGATCAGGGCGGCGAGGAGCATCTCGATGGTCATGACCTTCCTCTACGCGCTGCGGGCGGTCAGCCGGCCGAACGGGGACTCCTCGCGCCGGTCGCGCCGGGCGAGCAGGGTGGCGGGGCGCTGCCGGGCGGCCAGTTCGGTGCGCTCGACCTCCAGGAACACCAGCAGCCATTCCGCGGGGCCGGCGGCGAGTCCGGTGTGGGTGCGCAGCGCCTGCTCGCGGGCGCCGAGAAAGGCCAGCAGCCAGCCGGTGGGCCCGGCGGCTCCGGCGGCTCGAATTCGTGAATACATGCGGACGACCTTTTCGCAGGCGGCCGGGGAAATCGACGTCCGCCGGGTCAAGCTTTCGCGGCCGAGGAGGGTTGGTGCACCATTGCCGTTACGCCGGGAAAGTCCGGTCGGTGTCGCTGATCTCCACCCCATTGGGAGGTAATCCCGCACAGTTTGGAGGGGGCAGGGAATTTCTTTGCGAAGAATTCCGGTTCGGCGGCGGGACGTCCGCTCCCGGGAGATCTATTTCCGGTCGCTGGCGTCCCGTACGGCCCGGCTCGGGCCCGCGCCCGGCGGCCGGACGACACGCCGCGCGTCCGGTTCGCGACTGTCAGCCGGGTGACAATCCCGGCCCGTCGAAATTTTCCGTGCCCGTCTATCCCCGGACCGCCGCCGCGACCGACCCTGTGGACCATGAGCCGGAACAGCTCGTCCAGCGCCGCGGACTTCCCGCTCTCCGGGGTGCCGGCGGAGGTCGCGGACCCGATGCTCCCGCATCTGGAGGCGGCGGCGGTCGAGATGGTGCGGGAGATCCAGGGCCTCGTCCCGGAGTACGCGCGCCCGCCGGAGAGCCGCTACGGCCGGCGGATGCGGTGGGCCGTCGAGGAGAGCGTCCGGCAGTTCGTCGGCGCGATCGGCCGTCCCGACATGGACTGGGCGAAGGTCACCGGGATCTTCGAGGGCATCGGCGCGTACGAGGCGCGGCAGGGCCGGCGCCTGGACGGGCTGCAGACCGCGATCCGGGTGAGCGGGCAGGTCGCGTGCCGCCGGTTCATCAAGGACGCGCGCAGGCTCGACTGGTCGCTGGACACCCTCGGCCGGTTCACCGAGTCGCTGTTCGTGTTCCTGGAGCGCATCGCGGGCGCGGCCGGGCAGGGCTACGCGCGGGCGCAGGGCGAGATCGCGGGCGAGCGGGAGCGGTTCCGGCGGCGGCTGCGCGACCTGCTGGTGATGGAGCCGCCGGCGAGCGCGGAGGCGATCGGGGAGCTGGCCCGGTCGGCGGGCTGGCCGGTGCCGCGGACACTGGCCGCCGTCGCCGTCCGCCCCGGTCCCGGCGAGGCCGTCCCGGTGCTGCCGCCGATGTTCCTCGCCGACTGGGACGCACCCGAGCCGTACCTGATCTGCCCCGACCCGGACGGCCCGGGCCGCGACCGGATGCTGACCGCCATCAAGGGCACGCGGTCGGCGGCGATCGGCCCGACCGTCCCGCCGGCACGGGCGGCGCTGTCGCTGCGCTGGGCGCGGCAGGGTCTCGCGCTGGTCGAGCGCGGCGTGCTGCCGGGCAAGGAGCCGCTGCGCTGCCTGGACCATCTGCCGAGCCTCGTCGCCGCGCAGAGCGAGGAACTGCTGGACGTGGCGCTCGGCATCCGGCTCGCGCCGCTGATGAAGCTGCCGCCGCACCGCCGGGACGCGCTGTCGCGGACGATGCTGACCTACATGGAGTGCCGCGACAACGCGGTGGCGGCGGCGGAGCGGCTGCTGGTGCACGAGCAGACCGTCCGGTACCGGATCCGGCGGCTGGAGGAGGCGCTCGGCGGCGTGATGCTCGACCCGGACCGGCGGATCGAGCTGCTGCTGCTCCTGCACCATCTCGTCCGGCTCGACACCGGCGACCGGCGGCTGTCCCCGGCCGACTAGGACGAACACGGAGGACGAACGCGGAGGACGGTGGCGGCGGCCGGGGCGTCAGCCGTCACCACCGTCCGGACCGATGGGGGTCAGCCGGTCGGGCAGGTGCCCTCGTACGCGGCGATGTCGGTGTCGGGCCGGGGCTCCGGGCAGAGGAACGTGTCGTAGCGGACGTCATCGTCGACGAACCGCTTCATCCACGCGATCGTGTACTTCGCGATGGTCGTGTTGGGCGCGTTGAAGGTCAGGTGCCCGGCGTTCCGCAGCTCCAGGTACGCCTTCTCGGGGACGCCGGTGAGGCCCGTGTAGTACGAATGCGCCATCGAGTCGGCGGGGGCGATGAAGTCGTTGTCCGCGCCCATGATCAGGGTCGGGGTGCGGACACTCTTCCAGTCGTAGTTGAGGTCCCAGGGCGCGAGCGGCACGGCGGCCTGCAGCGAGGTCCGCTTCTTCTCGGCCTCCAGCGTCCCGCCGCCGCCCATGGAGTGGCCCATCACGGCGAGGCGGGAGGCGTCGATGCGGTCCTTCGCCCTGCTCTTGCCGGTCAGGTAGTCGAGCGCGGCCAGGAGCTGGTCGCCGCGGGCGGCCGGCTGGTCGAAGAGGCTGTTGGTCTCCAGCGTCATGACGACGAAGCCCTGGGACGCGAGGCGCGGCCCGTACCAGTCGATCACGGCCTGCGGGGAGACGAAGCCGGGCGAGACCGCGATGGCGCCGAAGGTGCCCTGGCTCCGGTCCGTCGGCGCGTAGATCGTGCCCTTGTTGAAGCCGGTTCCGCTGCCCGCCGGAACGTCGATCTTCTCGATGGCGAACGGACCCTTCTCCGCGGTGACGCTCGCCTCGGTCGGCGCGGGCCCGCGCTCGTAGGGGTTGGCGGCGAGCTGTGCGGCGGCGAGCTGTGCGGCGGTGTACTGGGGGGCGGCGAGCTGGACGGCGCCGGTCGGACGGGCCGGGGCGGCGGCGTGGGCGGCGGGCGCCAGGGCGGCGCCCGCGGCCAGGACCGCGGCCGCGGGGAGCACTCTGAACGCATGCGTCAGATGCCTGTTCATCGGGCGTACCCTTCACTAGCCGAACCGCGAACGGGGGGTGGTTCGCGGTTCCAGAAGTGTGGGACGCCCGGCGCGCGTTTACTTCTCACGCGGCGATGCGTTCACAGCCGGACTCTTGTCGGCAACTTACAAACACCCTGACAAACGGACGGAGGGGCCACTCCCCCCGAAGTGACCCCTCTCCCCCCGTTCCGCCGCGCCGGTCCCCGGGTGCGTTCACGGGTCCGGCCGCTCCCCCCGAAGCGGCTCGACCGGCCGTGCGGCGGATGTGAAGAACGTAGCGAGGGAGCCCCGGCCGGTCGAGGGTTCGGCACGCCGCATCGACGAGTGGACGACTGTGTGCGACGAACGGAACACGCTCCGCGTTCACCGGCTCCGGCGGCGGGGCGTGATGTAATCGGTTTCGGGAGGATTCGGTGATGGTGGGACGCGTGCGGCCGATCACGCTGGTGGGGACGCCCGTCCTGCACCGGCCGTGCCGGCCCGTCGAGGACTTCGACGCGACGCTGGCGGAGCTGGCCGACGACATGTTCGCCAGCATGTACGAGGCGGACGGTGTCGGCCTGGCCGCGAACCAGATCGGCGTCGACCTGCGCGTCTTCGTCTACGACTGCCCGGACGAGGACGGCGACCGGCACCGGGGCGTCGTCGTCAACCCGGTCCTGGAGCTGCCGACGCTGGAGAACCGGCGGCTGGACGACGACGAGGAGGGCTGTCTCTCCGTGCCGGGGCCTCATGCGCGGCTGGCACGTCCCGACCATGCGACCGTGCACGGCTTCGACGTCACCGGCGCGGAGGTCACGGTCGAGGGGACGGGGTTGCTCGCCCGCTGCCTCCAGCACGAGACAGACCACCTTGAGGGCAAGCTCTACATCGACCGGCTCTCGACCAGGGCGCGCAAGAAGGTCCTCAAGGAGTTCGAGGCCCTGCGCACGGAGAGCGCCGCAGGCTAGCGCCTAGCCAGCCCACACCGGGAGGTGGATCGCCGACGGGTGGTCCTCGTCGCGGAGGATCTCGAAGCGGGTGCGGTGGGACGCGACGGCCTGCCCGGCGGGTTCGCCGGTGCCGTGGTTGCGGGCGAACCTGGGGAACGCGCCGCCCGCCAGCATGACGCGCAGGCGGTGGCCGCGCAGGAAGCGGTACGCGGTCGGATGCATCTCGATCTCGGCCCGCACCACCCCCTCGGCCCGCACCACCCCCTCGGCACCGGCAACTCCGGTGCCGAGGCCTCCGGTGCCGAGACGCAGCATGCCGTCGGTGACGTTGCGGGAGACGCCGTCGCGGTCGACGTCGCAGAGCCGGACGAACAGGTCGCCCTGGCCCGTACTCGTCCGGACGTGGATCGTCGCCGAGACCGGTCCGATCAGGTCGAGGTCGCCGTCCAGGGGTGCGCCGGTCAGGACGGCGACGTCGCCGCGGCGTTCGATCGGTGTGTTGTCCCGCTGCCTGCCCTTGCCGGGTGAGAGGAGCGGTCCGCCCACGGTCGGTGTCGGGTCGAGTGGGTCGTAGGTGAACGTGGCCGGGTCGGCGTTGGGCGGCTCGTCCCAGAGCAGGCTTCGGCCCAGGTAGAGCGGCGTCGGCTTGGTTTCGGGCGGGGGCCACTGCTCGAAGTCCAGCCAGCGGTCGGCCTTCTGCAGATGGAGCCTCACCGGCGCCCGGCGTAGTTCGGCCTTGTCGCCGTTCAGGTGGGCGTTCAGCCAGGAGACCTGGTCGGAGACCATCGCGCGGAGGGCTTTCGTGTCGTGTCCCCATGGGCCGATGGTGATGCGCACCTGGCGTCCGGCGGCGTGGAGGGCGGCGAAGTCGCGCAGTTGGCCGCGCAGGAACAGGTCCCACCAGCCCGTCACCATCGTGGTCGGCGTGGTGGTGCCGGGAACGGCGGCGCTGTGGTCGGTGTCCGCCCAGAAGGGGTCGCCCGGCTCGGCGTGGGCGGTGACCTCACGAAGGAACGATTCGGGACGTCCGATGGCCGCCGTGTCCGCCTCGCCTACGGGAAGGTGACGCATCGCCTGCCGGACACGCCTGTTGTGGAGCGGGCGCCTCTTCTCGCCCTGCGTGCCCATCAGCGAGGACCACACGAGCGTGTTGTGAAGGGCGAGCGCACCACCGGGGTAGAAGGAGCTCACGAATTCGGACGCGGTGATGCCGAGGCCCATCGCCGCCAGGGGAGGGTCCGCGTAGGGTGCGAGCGCCCATTCGGTGAAGCCGAGGTAGCTCGCCCCCACCATGGCGACCTTGCCGTCACACCACGGCTGGCCACGGAGCCACTTGAGCGTCGCGAGACCGTCGTCCTTCTCGTTGTGGAAGGCGTGGAACTCGCCGCCGGAGCCGAGCACTCCGCGCACGTTCTGGATGACGACCTGGAAGCCGCGCCTTGCGAGGACCCCGGCGAACAGCCGCATGATGGGCTGCCGCTTGCCGTAGGGGGTGCGGATCAGCACGGCGGGCATCGGCCCTCCGCCGCGCGGACGGTACAGGTCGGCGATGAGCACGACCCCGTCCGACATGGGGACACGCAGGTCGCGCCTTATCCGGACGTCCGGTGCGGGCACCTCGGGGAGGCCGAAGAGACGGTCCACGAGTCGGTCGGCGAGCAGCCTCATCGTTACGAGCTTACGAGACGCTCGTATTCGTACAGGACGCCGGCGAACTCTCCCGTCGGCATCTCGCAGGCGTGGCCGGGCAGCCACAGGTGCTCCAGCCGGACGGTCTGCACATCGACCCGCACATGGCAGGCGTTCCCCGTGTGCTCCCAACCGGGACGTGCGGCACGGACGACTTCCAGGTGGTGCCGGTGGCTCTGCACATCATGAAGCAGGAACGCCGTGAGGACGTGACGCGGCCCGTACACGGCCTGGGTGAACGTGCTCGCGCTGGACGCCGCGGCCTCCAGGTCGATCCCCGAATCGGCCAGCTCTGGAAAGAACACCCGCACGTGCCGGACGACGCCCTCGATCTCGATCGGATGGCACGGCAGCCGCAGGACGGCGTCCGGGTCGATGTAGCCGTGCACCGGTACACCGGCGACGACACCCGACCACGCTCCCGGGACGCCGCTGATGAAGCGGGCCTGAGTCAGGGTGGTGCCCAGTTCCGCCATGAGGCGCTCCGGGTCGAGCCCCCGCGGCATGAACGTCTTGGTGCCGCCGCGCAGGCGCGTCCCGCTCTCGTCCAGCACGGCGAGGTCGGCCCAGCAGGCGCCGGAGCCGGTCTCCAGGACGCCGTGCGGGAGGCAGCCGTCCGGGTGGGGGGTGAGCCCGGCGATGTCCTCCAGCATGGCGCGCGGCGCCTGGATCAGGCCCCAGCCCTGCGTCCGGGTCGAGACGGAGCCGAGGGCGAGGGAGCTCGCCACCGGTTCGCCGTTGCGCGGCTCGCCGAGCACCCGCTCCAGGCCGCGTCGGCTCCGCAGGGCGCCGAGCTGCTGGAGGTACTCGTCCAGGCACTGGCGCAGGACGTCCGGGTCGAGGTCGCAGGACGCCCATCCGCCGACGTCCCGCACGTGGACGGTCGTGCCGTCGAAGTCGAGGCGGTGGTAGCGGTAGACCTCCTCCCAGGGCCCGGACGGCCCGCCGCCGTCCAGCCGCCCCTGGGCACGGGCGATCGCGGAGACGTCTTCGCCCAGGTCGTTGAGGAGAAAGTCGCGGAGCGGGGCGTGCAGTGGATCGGTCTCCACCGCCACCCGCCCGCCGTCGCTGCGGAACCGCACCGGAAGCGCCATGGCCATTCGCGTGATTATGCCGATAAGCGAAGATCATCACCGGTATGGCGGAATGTTCGTTCCGATCACTCCGGTGCGTCGGCCATGTACGGCGGCGCCGGCTCGTACTGGATGTAGTGGCGCACCGCCCGCGCGTGGTCGCGTCCGTGGATGCGTCCGACCAGCCAGAGCGCCATGTCGATGCCCGCGGACACCCCTTGGCTGGTGATGAGGTTGCCGTCCACGACGTAGCGGGCATCCCGTACGACGGTCACGTCACCGCGAGCCTCCAGGTCGTCCTCCGATGCCCAGTGGGTCGCGACCCTTCGTCCCTTGGCCGGGCCTGCGGCGTGCAGCAGGATCGAGCCGGTGCACACGCTCGTCACCCAATCGGCCTGTTCGGCCGTCTTCGCTATCCAGCCGGTGACGGACGGGTTGTGCGGCTGGGTCTCCCTTGCTCCACGTCCACCCGGGACTAGGAGGACGTCCAGCTTCGGGTGGTCGTCCAAGGTGTGGTCTGGCACGACCCTCAGCCCCTTGGCGCAGCGCACCGGCCCCGACTGCTCGGCGACCAGAAAAGCACTGTCGCCTTCGTCGCGAATCATCGCCGACGCTGTGAACACTTCCCAGGGGCCCACGAAGTCGAGTTCCTCCGCGGCCTCGAAAACCAGCAGCCCGTACGTGGTCATGCGTACTCCCTCGTTCCTCGGAATCGATCCCTGTAGTCGGACGGCGCGACGCCGACATGCCGGTGGAACGCCCTGCGCAACGTCTCGCCCGTCCCGAACCCCAGCCGCCGGGCCAGCGTCTCCACCGGCTCGTCGCCCTCCGCCAGCGCCCGCCGCGCCGCCTCGACCCGGACCCGCTCGACGTACGCGCCGGGCGCCACGCCCAGCTCGGCGGTGAACCTGCGCTGCAGGTGCCGCGCGCTGAGCCCTGACCGTCCGGCCAGGTCGGCGATGGTGTGCCGGGCACCCGGATCGGCCTGGACGGACGACACCGCCGCCCGGATCGGGTCGCTCGCGGGCTGTGCCGACCACAGCGGGACGCTGAACTGCGACTGGCTCCCCGGCCGCCGCAGGAACATCACCAGCTCGCGCGCCACCGCGTGGGCCGCGTCGCGGCCGTGGTCGTCCTCCACCATGGCGAGCGCCAGGTCCATCCCGGCCGTGACGCCGGCGGACGTCCACACGTGCCCCTCCCGGATGAAGATCGGGTCGCAGTCGACGTCCAGCCGCGGATACTCCGTCCTGAGCTGCCGCTCGCGGGTCCAGTGCGTGGTGACGCGGCGGCCGTCGAGCACCCCGGCCTCGGCGAGCAGCAGCGCCCCGCTGCACACGGACGCGACCCGCCGCGCGGTCGCCGCGACCGCCGCGATCCAGCCGACCAGCGCCGTGTCCCGCCGCGCCCGGTCCACGCCCGTGCCGCCGACGACGACCAGCGTGTCGACGCTCCGCTGGTCGACACGCGGGTCGACACGCGGGTCGACGTCGCGCGTGCCGAAGCCCGCGTGCACCGGCAAGCCGCTGGACGACCGCACGGGGCCCGCTTCCGGGGCGACGACCAGGCACTCGTACCGCCCGGTGTGCTGGAAGACCTCGTGGGGACCGGTCAGGTCGAGGACCTGGAACCCGTCAAAGACGAGGAACGCGACGCGCATGGCTCCAGGCTGGATCCGCACCCGTCATGGCGTCAACGACACGCACCCCACGGATCACGCCACCTTCTCGCACACGGTGTCGCTCGCCCGGCTCTCCCCGCGCTGCACGGGAATGCCGCCGGACGTCCGGATCCGGGTGAAGTCCGGGCCGATGACCAGTTCGACGACACCGGCCGGTGCCTTCGCCCGGGGTGCGGCCTTCGCGCCCGGCAGGAGTTCTGCGAGCGCCCGCGCCTGCGCGTCGGCGCCCGTCCCGTACCGGATGTGGGTGGCGCGCGTCCGGGAGCGGAGGTTGCCGACGCCGACGACCTGCCAGCCGCCGTCCCGGAGCTGCGCCGCGACCTGCGCGGCGCGCCCCTCCACGCCGGACGCGTTGTACACGCGCACCTTGCCCGGCTCCACGGCCGACGGCTTCTCCTGCGCGGGCACGACCACGTCCTTGCGGATCGCGTCGAAGAACTGGTCGGCCGCCGGGCGGGTCAGCGCCACCCGGTTCGGGTCCGGCGCGTAGGCGCCCGACGGCACCGTGACGAAGCGGAGCTTCCCGGCGTTCAAGTCGCGCATGCCCTGGGCGATCTTCAGCATCTCCGAGACGGTCAGCGCCTTGTCCGTCGTGAGCGACTCGGCCACCGCGCTGAGCAGCTCGTTCAGGCGTCCCGGATCGGTGAGGACGCCCTTGCCCATCGCCTCCTTGGCCAGCGCACCGAAGAAATGCTGCTGCCGCTTGATGCGCGCGGTATCGCTCTTGTCGCCGAACCCCTTACGGCTGCGGACGTACGCCAGAGCCTGCTCGCCCTTCAACCTGTGGCTGCCCCTGGCGAGGTTGAGGCCGGAGTCCTTGTCGTGGACGTCGCCCTTGACGCACACGGGGACGCCGCCGACCGCGGTGGCGATCCGCTTGAAGCCCACGAAATCAACCTGCACGAAGTGGTCGATGTGGATTCTTGTGACCTGCTCAAGGGTCTTGACCGTGCAGGCGGGGCCCGCATGGGCGATCGCCTGGTTCAGCATGGCGACGGCGACACCGGGCGCCTTCGTCCCGTCCCGGCGCGTGCACGCCGGTATCGGCACCATGAGGTCGCGCGGGAAGCTCACGGCCAGCGCCTGCCCGCCGCCCGGCGACAGGTGCAGCAGCACCATCGTGTCGGACGCGGGCGGCTTGTTCCGCAGGCTCTTCCCGTACTGCGCGTTGGCGCCCTCCCGCGTGTCGGACCCGATCACCAGGATGTTGCGGGCGCTGTTCAGCTTCTTCGGCCGGTTCCCGCCGATCAGCTTGTCCACGTCCTCGTGCTGGACCGCGTTCTGCAGTTTCCAGTAGTACCCGTACGCGGACAGGCTGCCCGTCACCATCACCGCCGCCGCGGCGACGGCGACCCAAGCCAGCAGCTTCATGAAGCCTCCCGGCGATGTATCTCCACTCCGCGCCGCCCGAGTTCACGGCCGGAGGGAATTAATGGGTTGACACCGCCCGGCGATCTATGGCTAACTCTTACGCATGGAGCTTTGATTCTTCCCTGGTTGAGCCGCCCCCCGGCACCGTCTTCGACGCTGTCGCGGGCTCGCTCCCATCCTCCTCACGGGCGCACTTCTCTTCACTCGCAGGTCGCGTGACCTGCGACGCCGTCGCGCGCCCACCTTTCCCTTTCGTCGGCCCTTTCGCGGCCGAATTCATGCCTGCCCGGAGGTGTTGCCTTCATGCGTGCCATTCACAACCCCGAGTCCGCCCCCTTCCCCAACTCCAAGAAGAAGGGGAAGCGGAAGAACTCCGACGCCAGGTCGGCCAATTTCGCGAACCAGCGCCGCAACGCCCGGCAGCTGCCCACCCGGCAGCTCAACCGGGGCCGCTGACCGGCGCGTCCCGGCCCCGCTCCCGCGTCCGCTCCCCGGCGGGCGCGGGCGGGGCCGGGAACTCCGCCCACACCACCGTCCGCGGCCCGTCCGTCCGGAACCCCCAGCGCGCCGCGAGCGCCGCCACGATCCGCATGCCGCGCCCCGTCTCCGCCCCCATCTCGGCCTTGACGTGCGGCCGGGCGCCGCCCGCCCCGTCGTCGGCGACCTCCAGCCGGTAGACCCCGTCCCCCTCGGTGAGGACGATCGTCACCCGTCCGCCCGACAGGCCCGACGCCGTGTGCGTGACCGCGTTCGCGACCGTCTCGCTCACCACCGTCACGAGGTCGTCGACGACGGGCGGGTCGTCCACGGCGGGCAGGCCGGCCGCCAGGTCCCGGACGAACGCCCGCGCGACCCCGACCGACCGCCGCACCCCCGGCAGCGTGACCTCACCGAGCACCGCGCGCCCCCGGGGCCGCCCCACGGCACCGCCTTCCCCGTGCCCCGCGGCCCCGCGGCCGAATCCACCCGCCGCCGGCTCGCCCGGCTCGCCCGGGATGGCGGTTCCCAGCGCGTCCTCGACACCCACGTGACGGCCCCCTCCACGTCCGGAAAGTCGCCCGTCATCTGGGCTGTACGGTTCCGCCCCCGCTGGCCGTTCATGCTGCCCCGGCCCGTTCACCACCTCCCGCGAATGCGTCTTCGAGCGGGGCGCCCGCCGCGTCCCCGCTTCCCGCTCGCCTGAGCCGTGCCGGGTTCATCCCCTCCATAGTGGGAGGATTCCGGGTGTATCCGGCGTTATCCCTCTTGATCGGCGGATAGGGAGTCATGAGCGAGGATCTCGGTTACGGGTGGCAGAGCGAGCTGCTGGATCTGCCCGCCTACCTGAAGCGGCTCGGGTACGACGGCGGTCTGGCGCCGACCGAGGCGACGCTGCGCGGGCTGCATCGGGCGCACGTCGCGGCCATCCCGTTCGAGAACCTGGAGATCATGCTCGGACGGCCGGTCGACCTGTCGCTGGACGCCGTCCAGGCGAAGCTGGTCGAGCGTCCGCGCGGCGGCTACTGCTTCGAGCACAACCGGCTGTTCGCGGCGGTGCTGGAGAAGCTCGGCTTCGACATCACGGCGCTGGTCGGACGGGTGATGATGGGCGCGGCACGCCTCCGGCCGACGACGCACGCGCTGCTGCACGTCCGTCCGCCGGAGCAGTCGCGGGACGAGCCCGGCTGGCTGTGCGACGTGGGGTTCGGCGCCGGGCCGATGGAACCGCTCCGGTTCGTGGACGGCGAGGAGGTCTTCCAGGACGGGTGGGGTTTCCGCCTCCAGCGCGGCCGCACCGTCACGACGTGGGATCCACCGACCGTCGGCTGGGAGATGCACCAGACCATGGAGGGCGGCGGCTGGGGCCTGCGGCACACGTTCGCGTTGAACGAGACGTTCCGCCTCGACTTCGACGTGCTCAACTACTACGTGTCGACCAATCCCCGGTCACCGTTCACGGCGCGTCCGTTCACGCAGAAGTTCACGCCCGACGCCCTCCACGTGCTGGACGGGACGACGCTGACCGTCACCCGGCCCGACGGCTCGGCCGAGACGCGCGTGCTCCGGCCACAGGACCTGCCCGAAGTCCTCGCCGAACACTTCGCGATCACCCTGGACAAGGACGACGCGTCCCGCCTCATCGCCTTCGTCCGCGAACGAGCCGTAAAGGGTTGAATCCCGCCCTCCGGGTATCGGCTCCCTTCAGGTCCGATGAGGAGGACGGAGACACGGCCGCTGGAGACGCGGCCGCCGGAGAGGAGGGCCTGATGAGCGCGGACGAACGCGACGCGGGCAAACGCGACGAGGACAAGCCGCTCGCCGACCGGCGCGCCGAGGCGGGCGCGCCGCAGGACACCGACGCGGACTTCGCCGACGAGCACACCCCGAGCCCGACGGACCCGCCGATCGCCGAGGCCGAGACCCCCGGCGGCGAGGACGACGGCTACAGCCCGCAGACCGAGGTCCCCTAAGGCTTGGCGGCGGGGGCTCGGCGGCAGGGGCTCGGCGGCGGGGCTCATTCCCTGTCGTCGTCGCGGTCGGAGCCGACCGTGACGCCGACGACGTCCGCCAGTTCGCTGAGGTGCGCGATGAGGTCCGGGATCGAGCCGGACCCCTCCAGCACCAGCGACACGACGGCATTGCCGGGGCGGCGCCGGTCGGGCGGCTCCCGCCGGTCGCGGCGCTCGTCCCGGCCCCGGTCGGAGTCGTCCGGCAGGTAGTCGCGGTCGACGTTGACGTCCAGGATCACGAATCCGCGCTGCGTGCACTCCATCAGCACCTGCCGCAGCGCGCCCCGTCCGTCCCGGTAGACGAGCCGCATCCGGGCGAGGCCCGCCGGGCGGAACCGGTGCAGCGGAAGCCGCCGCGTCAGGGCGTTCAGCCCGTAGACGACGAGGAAGTGCAGGGCCGTCACCGCGATCGCGAGGACCCACAGCCCGCCGCCCGCCGCCATGCCGACCGCCGCCGTCACCCAGACGACCGCCGCGGTCGTCAGCCCGCGCACCGCGTCCCGCCGGACGAAGATCAGCCCGCCACCGATGAACCCGATACCAGACACGATCTGCGCCGCCACCCGGGACGGGTCGAGCGACACGTTCCCCGGGACGTTCTCGAACCCGTATTTGCTGACCAGCATGAACAGCGCCGCGCCGACGCCGACGAGGGTGTGCGTGCGCAGCCCGGCGCTCTTGTTGCGCAGCCCCCGTTCCAGGCCGATCGCCGCCGACAGCACCATCGCCAGCAGCAGCTCACCTATCTCGACGAGCCCCTGGCCCGGCGACAGCTCGATCACCTTTTGTCCCTACCCGCCCGCCGTATCCCACAAGCCCGCCCCGCACCCGGCTGACCGCGCATCCGCAACCGCGCACGGGCGGGCCGCCCCGGTTCACTCCGGG
>NZ_JBEYTW010000115.1:0-28185 GCF_040643275.1 Spirillospora sp. NPDC047418 | reverse complement strand
CCCACGTGTCCCCGGGGGGTTTTTTTTTTTTTCCCCCAAAAAAAAAAAAAACCACGCCGCAGATCAACTTAGGCGGTGGGGGTCAGCGGGGTTGTGGGGTCGTTGTGAGGGGCTGGAGGCGGATCCGGCCGTGCTGGCAGACCGCCCCGAAGCTCCAGCCGGTGGCGACCTGCTCGGTGTTGTTGGGCGGGATCA
Source organism: Spirillospora sp. NPDC047418 (assembly GCF_040643275.1). Lineage (NCBI taxonomy): Bacteria > Bacillati > Actinomycetota > Actinomycetes > Streptosporangiales > Thermomonosporaceae > Spirillospora > Spirillospora sp. NPDC047418. Next base: position 27,990 of record NZ_JBEYTW010000115.1, on the reverse strand, counting down.
CCCTGAGCGTGCCCGGAACGGGCTCGCACCGGTCGGTGTCCGGCTCGTCCCCGGCGGGGACGACACCCCAGTGCAGCCGCTCGTAGGCGTGGCCGCCGTTGAAGATCGTGATCGTGTGCGGGGCGCCCTCGCGGACGACGTTCGTCGGGACCGTCCCGTCCGGGCTGGCCAGCTGGAGACCCGACCAGCCGCCCGTCGTGCAGTGCTTCCCGGACTTGTTCGTCAGGACGAGCGTCGCGTAGCGGTTCCCCGCCGCGGCACCGAGGTCGGTGAGCGTCGCGCTGAGCATCCCGCTGGTGCAGTGCGGGCGCCCGGCGGCGTTGGCGGAGCCGGCCGGGCGGGTGGTGGTGGCCGCGCCGGGCGTCCCGCCGCCGGGGGCGGGCGCCCCCGGGCTCGGGGCCGCGGACGTGCCCGTGCTCGCCCGCGTCGGCGTCGGGGCGCCGCTGGACGACGTGCTGCCCGTGGTCGGGCCGGACGCGCATCCGGCGAGCGCGGTGGTGATGGCGGTGGCGGCGAGCGTCCCCCAGATCAGTCGTTGCATGGTGCGTCCCCCGGTGAGGAGCGACGGCGGGGCAGGGCCTTGGCCAAGCGGCCGGGCCGTGCCGACCGGCCCCTGTCCCGGTCCGCCGCCCGCGGCCGCTTGGCGCCCCCGTCCGGCCCTGTCCCCGCCGTCTCATTTCTGGTGGTACATCCGGTGAGATGCCGGATAGGGCCGTGAAGTTCGCACGGCGGGCAGGCGGGTATCGCCACCGGCATGCCATCAACAACAACTCGGACGCGCGGGCCCGCGGTCGCCTCGGGACGCGGCGGGGGATCCGCGAAGCAGATCGTGGTCGTCGGCGGCGGGTACGTCGGCATGTACACGGCCCTGCGCCTGCAGAAGAAGCTCCGCTCGGAGCTGCGCCGCGGCGAGGTCGCCGTCACCGTCATCGACCCCCAGTCCTACATGACCTACCAGCCGTTCCTTCCCGAGGCCGCGGCCGGAAACCTCGAGCCGCGGCACGTCGTCGCCCCGCTGCGCAAGGTCCTGCACCGCTGCCGGATCGTGAACGGGTTCGTGACGCGCATCGACCACGCGTCCCGGCGGGTCACCCTCTGCCCGGCCGGGACGCGGACCGACGGCGTCGCCGAACGCGACATCGCCTACGACATGCTCGTCGTCGCGGTCGGCTCGATCTCGCGGACGCTGCCCATCCCCGGGCTCGCCGAATGCGGGATCGGCTTCAAGACCGTCGAAGAGGCGATCTTCATGCGCAACCACATCGTGCACCAGCTCGACATCGCCGCCGCCAACCCCGATGACGAGCAGGTCCGCCGGCGCGCGCTGACCTTCGTCTTCGTCGGCGCCGGATTCGCGGGCATCGAGGCCATGGCCGAACTGGAGGACATGGCGCGGGACGCCTGCAAGTGGTACCCGAACATCGACGCGCGGGAGATGCGCTGGGTGATGGTCGAGGCGACCGACCGGATCCTGCCCGAGGTGGGCCCCGAAATGGGCCGCTGGACCGCCGACGCGCTGCGCCGCCGCGGCATCGAAGTGAAGACGCGGACGCTGCTGAAGTCCGCCGAGAAACGCCACATCGTGCTCAGCGACGGCGAGGAGTTCGACGCAGGCACCCTCGTCTGGACGGCCGGTGTGAAACCCCACCCCGTCGTCCAGAACAGCGACCTTCCCATCGACGACAAGGGACGCGTCAAGGCGACCGCGGAACTCACCGTCGAAGGGCTGCGGCACGTGTACACGGCCGGCGACAACGCCGCCGTCCCCGACCTCAGCGGGAAGGGCGAGTTCACCGCGCCCAACGCCCAGCACGCCGTCCGGCAGGCCAGGCGCCTCGCCGACAACATCGTGGCGGACCTGCGGGGCAGGCCGCGCAAGCCGTACAAGCACGCCTACGTCGGCTCGGTCGCGAGCCTCGGCCTGCACAAGGGCGTCGCGAACGTCTACGGGCTGCAGGTGCGCGGCCTCCCCGCATGGGTCATGCACCGCACCTACCACCTGTCGCGGATGCCGACCGTCAACCGCAAGTTCCGGATCACCATGGACTGGACGCTCGCCCTCTTCTTCCGCCGCGAAATCGTCTCCCTCGCCGAACTGGAACGGCCGCGCAAGGAATTCGAACTCGCCGCCGGACGGTCCAGGGAGAACGTGCGCGCCTGAACCGCGTCCGCCGAGGTAAGCCGGGGTGAGAGGCCGCCGGAGAGCCCGCGCCGCGGGACTTGCGCGCGACTTGACAGCTCTTGTGGAACTGGCCGGACCCGGCCGTGTACCCACAGCCCGTGAAAGGACGCGCCGCCATCGGCCCCTGACTCGATATGATGACGCCGCCCCTGTAGCCCAATGGCAGAGGCAGGCTCCCTAAAAGAGCCAATGTGTCGGTTCGAGTCCGACCAGGGGCACGTGGCGGACCACCATGCTCGCCGATCTTCGATCGGCTTCGCGGGGGCCCGCGATGTTCACCCAGGGGGGCGACCCCCTGGAACCCCCGACGCGACGGCTTCGCCGCCGCCGCGTCGCGCGGGGTTGCGGTGCGCGGGGCCGTGGAACCCCCGGACGCGACGGCACGCTATGGATCGGGCGGGATATGGGCTGATCATGCGGGGGGTTCGCGTTTACGGGGGGCCACGTCGGCCGAAAGTGGAGACTCTGATGGAGAGCAGAAACCCCGCGTTCCGGGGGAACGCCTTCGACCCGCGGGCCGGAGGTGCGGCCTACGGCGCACCCGGCCACGGAGCACAGCAGTACGGAGCAGGGCAGTACGGGGCCGCGGGGTACGCGGCGCCGGGGTACGCGCCGCCGGCGACCCGGCCGATGACCATGGACGACGTCGTCGTCCGCGGGTTCCTGACCCTCGCCGTCCTGGTGGTCACCGCGGCGCTCGCGTGGGCGCTGGTGCCGGTCGAGGCGGCTGCCCCCGTCCTGGTCGTCGCGCTCATCGCCGAGATCGGGATCTGGGCGTTCATCACGTTCGGCCGCAAGGCGAACGCGCCGATGGTGCTCGCGTTCGCGGCGGTCTACGGGATCGTCGTCGGCATCATCAGCCACGCCTACAACGACCTCTACCACGGCGTGGTCTTCCAGGCCGTGATCGGCGCCGCGCTGGCGTTCGGCGCCACGCTCGCCGTCTACGCGCTGCGCATCGTCCGGGTGACGCCGAAGTTCGCCTTCAGTGTTTGGAGGAAAGCGCTGCCTTCGCCTGCGGATCGCGCGGTGGTCCAGTAACCTCTTGGTGTCCGTCCGTGAGCTTGGAAGGCACGAACCGGCTCTGCCGGGGACACGGTTCAGATGGCGTTGATCGGACGGATGTCGCCGGGCTCGTCCCAGCGTGGGGCCCTGTCAACGGTCCCGTACCGCGAGTGTGCGGTGGATGCGACTTCGGCACGGTGGCCAACTGTGAGCGAGGAGCGCGAATTGGTGGAGACGATCGGCCAACTAGCCTCTCGTTAACGGCCGAGAAGTTGACCGGACGCGACTAGCCCCCTGTGGTGGGGCTCAAGGTAGTGATCAGCCCCGCGCCGGACGGTGCGGGGCTGATCCATGTGGGATCTCTGCGCCGTGATCGTGCACGGCGGCACGAGGGCGGGGGCGTCCGCCGGCGGGATCCCACCGGGTCTGGGTGGAGTTCGGCGCGGCCCCTCTAGTAGTGCCGCGCGCGGCGGGCGCGCTCATGCTCGCGCACCAGCGCGGCGGCGTAGCCGTGCGAGAGGTTGTGCTCGTCGGCCAGCCAGCTGCTGCGTTCCTCGCAGCGGGTGAACGAGGGACCGTTCTCGATCGTGGTGAACCACTCGGGGATGTCACGTCCTGTGACTTGCGGAATGCGGGCGATCAGCTTGCTGTGCGTCTCCGGCGAGTGGTTCAGTGACAATTGGCACCTCCAGGTCGCGGGGCTCTTCCTGCTGACTCTGCAACACGTCTCCGCATGTGACAAGACCCTAACGGGGACCTATCTTTTGCGTTACGTAGATCATTTGTAACGGGGATATTCCCCGGAAACGCGCAGGTGGCCCGGCGGACGGCCGGGAAGGCCGCACCGCACGGGCCACCGCGCGAATTCACCGGAAATCCGTCAGGAGAGGCGCTCCAGGACCATCGCCATCCCCTGGCCGCCGCCCACGCACATGGTCTCCAGACCGAACTGCTTGTCGTGGAACTTGAGCCCGTTGATGAGCGTGGAGGTGATGCGGGCGCCGGTCATGCCGAACGGGTGGCCGACCGCGATCGCGCCGCCGTTCACGTTCAGCTTGTCGTGGTCGATGCCGAGGTCCTCGGCGGACGGCAGCACCTGCGCCGCGAACGCCTCGTTGATCTCGACGAGGTCGATGTCGCCGATGGTCATGCCGGCCAGAGCCAGTGCCCTCCGCGACGCCTCCACCGGGCCGAGCCCCATGATCTCCGGGGACAGGCCGGTGACGCCGGTCGACACGATCCGGGCGAGCGGGGTGATGCCGAGCTCGGCGGCCTTGGTGTCGCTCATGACGACGACCGCGGCGGCGCCGTCGTTCAGCGGGCAGCAGTTGCCCGCGGTGACCGTCCCGTCCGGGCGGAACACCGGCTGGAGCTGCGACACCTTCTCGTAGGTGGTGCCGGGCCGGGGGCCGTCGTCCTTGGCCGCGACGGTGCCGTCCGGGAGCGTCACCGGGGTGATGTCCTTCTCCCAGAAGCCGTTGGCGAGCGCCTTCTCGGCGAGGTTCTGCGAGCGGACGCCGAACTCGTCCTGCGCCTGCCGGCTGACGCCGCGCATCCCGGCCACGTTCTCGGCGGTCTGCCCCATCGCGATGTAGATGTCGGGGAGCGCGCCGTCCTCGCGCGGGTCGTGCCACACCGGCGCGCCGCCCTCGCCCGCCCCGGCGGTGCGGGCCTGCGCGTCCGCGAACAGCGGGTTCTGGGTGTCGGGGAGGCCGTCGCTGCTGCCCTTGGCGAACCGGCTGACGGTCTCCACGCCGGCCGAGACGATGACGTCGGCCTCCCCGGCCTTGATCGCGTGCAGTGCCATCCGGGTGGTCTGCAGCGAGGACGAGCAGTACCGGGTGATCGTGGCGCCGGGCACGTTGTCCCAGCCCAGCAGGACGGACACGACGCGGGCCATGTTGTAGCCCTGCTCGCCGCCGGGCAGCCCGCAGCCGAGCAGCAGGTCGTCGATCTGGTCCGGGCCGAGCTGCGGGACCTTCGCCATCGCGGCGGTGATCATCTGGGCGGTGAGGTCGTCGGGCCGGATGTCCTTCAGCGAGCCCTTGAAGGCGCGGCCGATGGGCGAGCGCGCGGTTGCGACGATGACTGCCTCGGGCATAGCGGGTGTCTCCTGTCTCAGCGGCCGAAAGATGTCAACCTACTCACCGGTCACGTGGCCAATCTAACCGTCGGCGGCGGGTCCGTACACGCCGACCCCCCGGCTTTATGGACGGCGCGTCTAATAAGTCCTCACTTACGCCGCTCACCTGCGGCGAATCCCGGTTTCCCGGTGACGTCCGCCCCATGCGCCCGGGACGCCGGGCGGCCGATCCTGGGGCCCACGCCACCGGCCGGTCCGGCGCAAGCGCGGGCGGCGGCCCGGCCGGCGCGCGTGCGGTCCCGGCCCAGGTCCAGGTCCCTAGCCATGCTCGGCCGCCGGCAGCCCGGCGCGCCGCGACCGCGCCCGCAGCCGGCCGCGGGCCTGGGACAGCCCGGTCGAGCAACGCGCCGCGAGGCGCGCCGGAGCGATCGCGCCGGCCGCCGCGAGGCCGGTGGACAGCCGGTGGCCGAGCGCCCGGCGCAGCGGGCGGTGCAGCGGATAGCGCAGCGTGGCCCAGCGGCCCCGCGGGCCCCGGTCGTCCCCGGCCACGGAGGCGCCCGTGACCTCGGTCCCGGCCCGCTCGGCGGCCTCCGCGGCGGCCAGCGACACCGGGCGGGCGGTCTCGCCGGGAAGGTCCGGTTCCAGGCCGAGCGCGGCCGCCACCGACGGCAGCATGGCCGCCGCCGCGGCGGCGTAACCGCGCGCGGACGGGTGGTAGCGGTCCTCGCTGAACATCGACAGCGGGTCGGCGGCGAACTCGCGGCCGAGCAGGTCGCCCAGGGACACCGAGCGGCCGCCGTGCTCGATGACGGCGATCGTCTGCGCGGCGGCGAGCTGGCGGCAGGCGCGCCGCGCGAACCAGCGCAGCGGCTGCATCAGCGGTTTCACCGAGCCGAGGTCCGGGCAGGTGCCGACGACCACGTGGCCGCCCGCGGCGCGCAGCCGCGCGACCGCGTCCGACAGGTGGCGGACGGACTCGGCGGGGGAGACCCGGCCGGTCACGTCGTTCGCGCCGATCATGATGACGGCGACGTCGGGCTGGACCTGCAGGGCCTGCTCCAGCTGGCCGCCGAGGGCCTGCGACCGGGACCCGGACCGCGCCACGTTCGTCAGCCGGACGGGACGCCCGGCGATCCCGGCGAGCCCGGTGGCGAGGCGGGCGGCGGGCGTCTCCGCCGGGGTGTGCACGCCGAGGCCGGCGGCGGTCGAGTCGCCGAGCATGGCCAGCGACAGCGGCTCGCCGCCGAACTGCTCGCCGTAGAGGCCGTCGGCCGCGGGCGGGTCGCCGTTGGGCGTCGCCTGGATGATCTTGCGGGCCAGCCTCGCCTCCACGACGATGAGCCCGAAGGTGACTCCGCCGATCGCGGTGATGCCGCCGCCGCCGTAGGCCGCCGCCGCCGCGATCCGGCGCGCGGTGAATGCTCTCAACATGGTGCGCTGACCCTCCGTGATTAACTACCTACCCGCTCACCGGTGCTTTGATGCCTGCCCCGTGGATCTCGGCTAACGTCGGAAACGGGAAACCTTCCGGAGCCGCGTCCGTTCCGCCGCGCTACCGTCGGCGGATCGGGGACGCGATGCTCAGATCAACACTGAACCGACAAGGAAGTCGCGGTGCACGTACACGACTCGCTCGTCGAACTGATGGGCAACACCCCGCTCGTTCGGCTGCGCAAGGTGACCGGCGGCCTGCGGCCGCAGGTGCTCGCCAAGGTGGAGTACTTCAACCCGGGCGGGTCGGTGAAGGACCGCATCGCGGTCCGCATGATCGACGCGGCCGAGAAGTCCGGCGCGCTGCCGCCGGGCGGCACGATCGTCGAGCCGACGTCCGGCAACACCGGGGTGGGGCTGGCCATCGTCGCGCAGGAGCGCGGCTACCGCTGCGTCTTCGTCTGCCCCGACAAGGTCGGCAAGGACAAGATCGACGTGCTGCGCGCGTACGGCGCCGAGGTCGTCGTCTGCCCGACGGCGGTGAACCCCGAGCACCCCGACTCCTACTACTCGGTCTCGGACCGGCTGGCCGCCGAGATCCCCGGTGCCTGGAAGCCGAACCAGTACACCAACCCGGAGAACCCCCGGTCGCACTACGAGACGACCGGCCCGGAGTTGTGGGAGCAGACCGAGGGCCGCATCACCCACTTCGTCGCGGGGATCGGCACCGGCGGCACGATCAGCGGCACCGGCCGGTACCTCAAGGAGGTCTCCGGCGGGAAGGTGCGGATCATCGGCGCCGACCCGGAGGGCTCGGTGTACTCGGGCGGCTCGGGCCGCCCCTACCTGACCGAGGGCGTCGGCGAGGACATCTGGCCCGAGACCTACGACCGCGAGATCTGCGACGAGGTCATCGCGGTGTCCGACAAGGACTCCTTCCTCATGACCCGGCGGCTCGCCCGCGAGGAGGCGCTGCTGGTCGGCGGCTCCTGCGGGATGGCCGTGGTCGCGGCGCTGCGCGCCGCCGAGAAGGCCGGCCCCGACGCGGTGGTCGTGGTGCTGCTGCCGGACGGCGGCCGCGGCTACCTCGGCAAGATCTTCAACGACGGCTGGATGGCCGACTACGGCTTCCTCACCCCGCACAGCGAGGAGGCCCGGGTCGGCGAGGTGCTCACCCGCAAGGGCGGGACGCTGCCGGAGTTCGTGCACGTCCACCCGCACGAGACCGTGCAGACCGCGATCGCCATCATGCGCGAGTACGAGGTGTCGCAGGTCCCGGTGATGAAGGAGGAGCCGCCGGTCATGGCCGCCGAGGTGGTCGGCTCGGTCGGCGAGACCGACCTGCTCGACGTCATGGTGAAGGGCGAGGCGAAGATGTCCGAGCCGGTCGAGCTGCACATGTCGCCGCCGCTGCCGACGCTCGGCTACGGCGAGCCGGTGAGCAAGGCCGTCGGCGTCCTGGAGAAGTCCGGCGCGGCGGTCGTCCTCGTGGACGGCAAGCCCAAGGGCCTCGTCACCCGCCAGGACCTCCTGTCCTTCCTGGCGACCTCCACCACAGGCTGAGCCGGGCGGGAAGGTGAGAGCGCCGGAGACCTGAAGTGGTCTCCGGCGCTCTCGTTTCTCATGCCGGGTTGCGGAGCCGGCCGGTGGGCGGCGTTTCGGGCCGTGCTCCGCAACCCGGCGTCCAGGGGGTCCCTACTGGCGGAACCCGGACGGGACGTAGTCCTCGCGCGTGTCGGCGGGGCCGACCGGCGCCTGCCGCGGCCGGTCGCCGTGCCCCGGCCACCAGGCGCGGTGGCCCAGCATCGCGGTGATGCCCGGCACCAGGAACATCGACATGACGAAGGCCGACAGCGCGATGCCGATCGCGACGGAGAAGCCCATCTGCTGGAGCATCGACACCGGCGCGAGCATCATCACCGAGAACGTGCCGGCCAGGATGAGGCCCGCCGCGGCGACGGTCGGGCCGCCGTGGTGGACGGCCAGCGCGGCGGCCTCCCGCGGGCTGTGCCCCTCCTTGGCCTCCTCGCGCAGCCGCGCGGTCATCAGGATGTTGTAGTCGGTCCCGATGGCCAGCACGAACAGGTAGAGGATGATCGGCAACTGGAAGGTGACGCCGGCTTCGCCCATCCCGCCCTGGAAGACGTACACCGCGGAGCCGAGCGTCGCGGCGAAGCCCAGCAGGACCGACACCACCAGGTAGAGCGGCGCGACGATCGAGCGCAGCAGCAGCGCCAGGATCAGCGCGATCAGCACCGCCGCCACCGGCAGGATCACCGACAGGTCGCGGTTGTTGACGGCGTTGATGTCGGCGAAGATCGCCGTCGCGCCGCCGACGTAGGCGCGGGTGCCCTCCGGCGCCGCCTTGTGCACGGCCGGCGTCAGCTCGTCCTTGACGAGGCTGATCGCCTCGTTGGACGCGGGGTTCTCCTTCAGGATCAGGTCGACGCGGGCCACGGACTTGTCCTGGCCGGGGACGGGCTGCTGCACCGCGCCGACGCCGGGCGCGGTCTTGGCGGCCTGGCTGAAGGACGCGAGCTGCTGCTCGGTGACCGGCTGCCCGCCGTCGGACTTGATGAACACCTGGACCGGGGTGGTCAGGCCGGGCGGGAAGCCCTTCTCCATGTCCTTGGTGGCCTGCGCGGACTCGGTGTCCTGCGGGAAGCCGGCGGCGAAGTCGTAGTCGGCCTTGAACCCGAGCGCGCCGAGCGCGAGGACGACCAGCACGAGGCCGGACGCGGCGGCGGCGACCGCCGGGCGCTTGCCGACGCCCCGGCCGATGGCCTGGGAGATCGAGCCCTTCGGCTGCTTCTTCCACGCCTTGGACGGCCAGAACACGGCGGTGCCGAGCAGCGACACGAGCGCGGGCATCAGCGTCAGCGAGGTGATGCCCATCACGATGACGGCGATCGCCAGGGACGGGCCCCAGGCGCTGAACACGCCGAACGTCGCGAGCAGCAGCACCAGGAACGTGACGGCGATGGCGGCGGCGGCCGAGGAGATGACCTCGCCGACCCGCTCGACCGCGGTGATCATCGCGGTCTTCTTGTCGTCGCCGGCCCGCAGCCGCTCCCGGAACCGGAACATCAGGAACAGGTAGTAGTCCGCGCCGATGCCGAAGAGCACGATCAGGATGATGGTGCTGAGACTGTCGTCGCCGGAGAAGTTGAAGAGCTTCGAGGCGACGCCGATCAGGCCCATCGAGACCTGCATGGTCACCGTGATCACCACGATCGGCAGCACCGCCGCCAGCGGGGCCCGGAAGATCAGCAGGATCAGGCCGATGATCAGCACGAAGGTCGCGATGCCGACGATCTCGAAGGACTGGTTGAAGGAGTCCTCGTTGTCGACGAAGCTCGCGACGTCACCGCCGACCTTGGCCTCCAGCCCGCTGCCCTTCAGCAGCGTCGGCAGGTCCTTGCGGATCTCCTTGACCGCGTCGCCCTGCTTCTCGCTGTCGGCCATCGAGGTGCCCTGCATCGGCACCATGACCACCTGGACGGCCTTGTTCGGCGCCACGGTCTGCGGACCGGTCAGGAAGTTCAGCACCGACGCCGGCTTGTCGGCGTTGAGGGACTTGGCGGCCTCGGTCACCTTCGCGGTGTCCTGCGCCGTCAGCGGCTGCCCGTCGGACCGCTTCACGACGATCAGCGAGGAGGTGTCCTCCTGCTGCGGGAACGCCTTCTCGGCGATCTGCATCGCCTGGACCGACTCGTACTTCGAGGGCAGGAAGTCCCCCTGGTCGGACTCGGTGGTGAGCTTGGGGGAGAAGGCGATGATCACGACGGCGGCCACGAGCCAGGCCACGATCGTCCACCACGGATGTCTCACGACGAAGCGCGCGAGCCGAGCGAACATGGGGCTTCCTTAATCAAGGTCGTAGGGATACCTCTAAAAGGTAGAGATCCCGCGGGCCCTTGAGGTCACCCCCAGCGCCGAAATAGGGGCTGATACCTCCGGGGGAGTGCCTCCTCCTCTAGGAGGGGCGGGCGGTGGATAGCCTCGTACCCATGGACAACGAGGTTCAGCACGGGTTCGAGACCCTGGCCATCCACGCCGGACAGGAGCCCGACCCCGCCACCGGCGCGGTCGTCACCCCGATCTACCAGGTCTCCACCTACAAGCAGGACGGCATCGGCGGCCTGCGCGGCGGCTACGAGTACTCCCGGTCGGCCAACCCGACCCGTACCGCGCTGGAAGTATGCCTGGCCGAGATCGAGAGCGGGGCGCGCGGGCTGGCGTTCGCGTCGGGGCTCGCCGCCGAGGACGCGCTGCTGCGCGCCGTCTGCCGGCCCGGCGACCACGTCATCATCCCGGACGACGCCTACGGCGGCACCTACCGGCTGTTCGCGAAGGTCGCCGAGCCGTGGGGCGTCACCTTCGACCCGGTGCCGCTCGGCGACATCGCCGCGGTGCGGGCCGCCGTCCGGCCCGAGACGAAGATCATCTGGGTGGAGACGCCGACCAACCCGCTGCTCGGCATCGCCGACATCGCCGCGCTCGCGGCGGTCGCGCACGACACGGGCGCGCTGCTCGCCGTCGACAACACCTTCGCCTCCCCGTACCTGCAGCGCCCGCTGGAGCTCGGCGCGGACGCGGTCGTCCACTCGACCACCAAGTACATCGGCGGGCACTCCGACGTCGTCGGCGGTGCGCTCATCGTCGCCGACCCGGACCTCGGCGAGCGGCTGGCGTTCCACCAGAACGCGATGGGCGCCGTCGCCGGGCCGTTCGACGCCTGGCTCACGCTGCGCGGCATCAAGACGCTCGGCGTGCGGATGGACCGGCACTGCGCGAACGCGGAGCGGATCGTGGAGATGCTGCAGCGGCACCCGGCCGTCCGGCAGGTCCTCTACCCGGGCCTGCCCGGGCACCCGGGCCACGACGTCGCCGCCAAGCAGATGAAGGCGTTCGGCGGCATGGTCTCGTTCCGGATGGAGTCGGAGGAGGCCGCCGTCCGCGTCTGCGAGCGGACGAAGCTGTTCACGCTCGGCGAGTCGCTCGGCGGTGTCGAGTCGCTGATCGAGCACCCGGGCCGGATGACGCACGCCTCGGCCGCCGGATCGCCGCTGGAAGTGCCCTCCGACCTGGTGCGACTGTCGGTCGGGATCGAGGACGCGCACGACCTGCGGCGCGATCTGGAGCAGGCGCTGGCTGAGAACTAGCTGACCATTCCCGCCCCTACTTGATCAAAACATCTATACTCGGCGCGCCAGGTTCGTGAAGGAGGGCCTCAGGGTGCGCAAGGTTCTGGTGTGCGGGGCGGCGTTCGCCGCGACATGTGTCTCCGCCGTGGCGGTCCCCATGGGCGCTCACGCCAACGCTCCGGCCCCGACGCCGTCGTCGGCCGCCCCGTCGCAGTCCGCGACGGGGGAGCCGGGGCCGCCCGGCGGTCCGGAGACAGGTGCGCCGGGAACGGAGTCGCCGTCGGCGTCCTCCACAACCCTGCCCGAGGACGGCGCGGGCGCCCCGGACGGGGAGCCCGACGGCACCGTCACCGCGCAGGCCGTCATGATCACCCCCGAGCTGCCGAAGTTCCGCACCTACGCCTACGGCAAGGCCGCCGCGCAGAAGATCGACGCGTACTGGCGCGACGCCGGGCCCCGGGCCACGCCGCGGCCGGTCGTGCTGATCCTGCACGGCGGCTACTGGCTGCAGGGCGACAAGGGCGGCGGCTGGAAGTACTTCGCGCGGCGGCTCACCGAGGAGGGGTTCGTCGTCGTGTCGGCGAACTACCGGCTCGCGCCCAAGGCGCACTGGCCGGCGCAGCGGGACGACTCGATGTCCGCGCTCGCCTTCATCAAGCGGCACGCGCAGCTGTGGAACGCCGACCCGGCCCAGGTCGCCGTGGTCGGCTCGTCGGCCGGCGGCCAGCTCGCCACCCAGCTCGGCACGCTCGGCACGGGCACCCGGCAGGTCCGCGCCGTGGTCGCGCTGTCGCCGCCCAACAACCCCTACCTCGCCTTCCAGGACGGCGCGAAGCCCGGCGCCAGCAACACCCAGCGCAAGCTGCGCCAGGCCGTGGTCGACCTCATGGGCTGCGTGCCCGGCACCGAGACCGGCACGCGGACGGGCACGGAGGCCGGTACCGGCACCGAACCGGAGGCGGGCACCGGTACCGAGTGCTGGCCGCGCGTGGACGACGCCAGCACCGTCACGCACGTCTCGCCGGGCGACGCGCCGATGCTGCTCATGCACGCCACCGGCGACTTCGTCCCGGTCGCGCAGAGCACCGGGCTGGCGGCGGCGCTGCGCGCGTCCGGCGTCCAGACCACGGTGAAGACCGTCGAGGGCGACATGCACGCGACGCAGATGCTGAGCGACGAGCACACCTACCCGACGATCCTGAGCTGGCTCAAGAGCCACCTGAAGACCGCCGAGTAGGGCGCCCCAGCGGCCCAGCTCAGCCGTTCCACACCATCAGCACCAGGATCACCAGCCAGAGCAGCGCGATGACGCCGGAGAGGGCGGCCACCCGGCCGCGCTCCACCTGCGCGATCTCGCCGCCCGCGGCGGCGGCCGGGGCCGCGGTGGCCTGCGCGGTCTTCTCGGCGCCGTCCGCGGCCTCCGCCGTGGCGCCCGTGTCCGCGTCCGCGGCGTCCGCGGCGTCCGCGTCCGGGCGGACGGGCACCGCCGTGCCCGGCCCCTCGGCCGCCGCGAGCTCCAGCAGGTGCGCCGCCTTCCGCTGGTCGCGCTCGACGATCAGCAGCAGCGCCAGCGCGACGATGAACAGCGTCATGGACACCGTCAGCCACACCTGCGCGAAGTCCCCCTCGGCCAGGCCCAGCCCGAACAGGAAGATGCCCAGCGCGGCGAGGCCGTAGACGCGGGTGGTCCAGTTGAGGAAGCGGACCACGGCCACATTGCGCTTGCGGATGTAGCGCGGGGTGGACATGGTCGCGGCGGTCAGCGGGCCCAGTGTGAAGATCGCGAAGCCGATGTGCAGGATCAGCAGGATGCGATCGGATGTCGACATGCCGCCGACCCTAGCCCCTCCGCCGCGTTCGCCGGGGCGTGCGCGGGGCGGCCCCCGCGGCGGACGCCTCCGGGGTCAGCGGCGGCCGCGGCGCACGCGCAGGTAGTCGCTGACGACGTACTCGCCGAGGCGGTCGGCGTCGGGCGCGAAGACCCGGCCGCCGTTGCGCCGCGCGACCTCCTCCACGAACGACACGAGCCGCCGGTCGTCGGCGAGCATGAAGAAGTTCATGGTGGCGCCGCGCCGGGTCATCTTGTCGACCTCGGCGAGGGTGAGGACGAGGGTCTCGGTGGACGGCGGGTAGTCGAACAGCGAGCGGCCGTCCGGGCGCAGGTGCGCGGTCGGCTCCCCGTCGGTGACGACGAGGACGATCGGCTCGAAGTCGGGGTGCCGGTCCAGGTGCCGTCCCGCGATCATCAGCGCGTGGTGCAGGTTGGTGCCCTGCACCATGTCCCAGTCGAGCCCGGCCATCTCCTCGGGGTGCAGCTCCCGCGCATAGTTGGAGAACCCGATGATCTTGATCGCGTCCTGCGGGAACTTGCTGGTCACGAGCGTGTGCAGGGCGAGCGTGGTCTGCTTGGCGACGGCCCACGTCCCGCGCAGCACCATCGAGTACGACAGGTCGACCAGCAGGCAGACGGCCGCGCCGGTGCGCCGCTCGGTCTCGTGCACCTCGAAGTCGTCCACGCCGAGCCGCACACCGCCGGCGGCGGGCCCCGTACCGCCGGGCTCCACCGCGCCCGCCTGCCGCGGGACGCCGCCGCCGATCTCCACGACGTCGGCGGTGCCCGGCTCGGCCACCTTCGCGGGCGACGGGCGTGCCACGAGGCCGGTGCCGCCGTCCATGGCGCTGCGGCGGATCGCGTTGCTCACCGTCCGGACGACGTCGAGGGGCTGCTCGTCGCCGAACCGCCACTCCCGGCTGGCCCCGGTCAGCTCGCCCGCCTGGCCCGCGTCGCGCTGGTCGTGGTCGCCCTGCCGGCCGGAGGCGAGCTGGGCGAACACCCGGCGCAGCGCGGTCTCGCCGAGCCGCCGCACCGCCTTCGGGGTCAGCTCCAGCGCGCCGCGGTTGCGGCGCAGGTAGCCCTGCCGCTCCAGCTCCTTCTCGATGCGGCGCAGCGCGTCCAGGTCGTCGACGGCCTGCCGGCCGAGCGCCCGCCGGACGGCGTCCTCGTCGATGTCGTCGAGCCGCGCGCCGGGGTAGTCCTGCCCGAGGGCGGCCTCCAGGTCGCCGAGGTCGGCCAGCTCCGCGAGCGCGGTGGTGGCGTCGCCCATGCCGAGCGGGTCGTCGCCGGTCATCTGCTCCGGCTGCCCCCAGCCGAGGTCGGGGCGGCGGGCCCGCAGCGCGTCGCCGAGCCGCGTCATCTCCATGGCGAGGCCCGCGTCCTGCATGGCCTGGTCCATCAGCCCGGCCAGCTCGGCCCGCTGCTCGGGGCTGAGCGAGGCGAGCAGCCGGTCCATCGCGGCGGCGCGGCGGGCGAGGGAGTCGACGAGTTCCTCGAGGTTCTGCGGGTCGTCGGGGAACATGTCCCCGTACTGCTGCATGAACCGGTCGAAGTCGTCCTGGGTGTGCTCGCCGCGCGCGTCGCGCTCCAGCATCTGGTTGAGCGCGGCCATCATGTCCTTGACCCGCTCCATGGCGGCCGGGTCCTGGTTCTCCAGCGCCTGCTTCATGCCCTGGAACTGCGCGTCCAGGACCTCGCGGCGCAGCAGGTCCTTCAGCTGCTCGAAGGTGGCGCGGGCCGCGCCGGACCGCCAGTCGTAGTCCGACAGCCGGCGGATCGCCTGCGCGGTGTCGGACGGCAGCGTGTCCAGCTCCGCCTCCCGCAGCCGCGCCTCGTCGCCCGGGTCGGGGAACAGCTCGGCCCGCTCCTGCCCGATCGCGGTGTCCAGCAGCGCGCGCGCCTGCTCCAGCGTGCCGTCCAGGCGGCCCCGGTCGCGCAGCGCGCGGCGCCGCTCGCGGACCTGGCGGAGCATGTCGTCCAGCCCGCGGCGGTCCCGCGCGCCGGGCAGGCCGCGCCGCAGCAGCTCGCGCAGCGCGTCCCCCGGGCGGGTGCCGTCCAGCACCGCGTCGCCCATCGCGTCGAGGGCGCCGCGGACGTCGTACGGCGGGGCCAGCGGGTCGGGCCCGTCCTCGTAGGCCCCGTAGCGATATCGGCTCATCGAAGCTCCTTACGCGTGGAGACCTCAGGTCCGGACGGTCAGGTCCGGTAGGTGGCCGTCCCGTCGGAGCGGCCCTCGGCGGTGTCCTTGGACAGCCGGCGGGTGAGGAACAGCCCCTCCAGGGCGAACTCCAGCGCGGCCGCGGCCTGCCCGGGGGACTCCCCGCTCAGCCCGAGCCGTTCCATGATCTTGGCGAGGCCGGGGACCTGGCCGATGCGGCGCAGCAGCTCGTTCGCCGCGACCAGCTCGCCGGACTCGACGCGCTCGCCGGAGTCGAACTTGTCGAGCAGCCCGGTCAGGTCGGCGGCGCCCAGCGTCCGCCGGTAGGTCTCGGCGATCGCGCGGCGCAGCAGGTGCTCCAGCACCTCCTGCTCGCGGCCCTCCTCGCTGACCTCGAACTCCACCTTGCCCATCAGCGACGGGACGACCGCGGACAGGTCGCAGACCCGCGCGACGGCCTGCTCCTCGCCGGTGAGCGCGGCGCGGCGCACCGCGCCCGCCGCGACGGTCTCCGCGCCGGCGAGCGCGAACCGCGCCGACACGCCCGACCGCGCGTCCACCGCGGTGGACTCCCGGACGAGCCGGGTGAACCGCCCGATCACCTCGATCAGGTGGTCGGGCACCTCGGCGGGCAGCCCGGCGAGGTCGGCGAAGTCGGACTCCTGCCGGATCAGCGCCAGCTCGGCGTCCAGTTCGAGGGGGTAGTGGGTGCGGATCTCCGCGCCGAAGCGGTCCTTCAGCGGGGTGATGATGCGGCCCCGGTTGGTGTAGTCCTCGGGGTTGGCGGACGCGACGAGCAGCACGTCCAGCGGCAGCCGCAGCGCGTAGCCGCGGATCTGCACGTCCCGCTCCTCCAGCACGTTCAGCAGCGAGACCTGGATGCGCTCGGCGAGGTCGGGCAGCTCGTTGATGGAGAAGACGCCGCGGTTGGTGCGCGGGACGAGCCCGAAGTGCACGGTCTCCGGGTCGCCGAGCGTGCGGCCCTCGGCCACCTTGATGGGGTCGACGTCGCCGATGAGGTCGCCGACGCTGGTGTCGGGGGTGGCGAGCTTCTCGCCGAAGCGGCCGTCGCGGTGCAGCCAGGCGACCGGCAGGTCGTCGCCCAGCTCGGCGGCGAGCCGCCGGCAGCGCACGCACACCGGCGCGTACGGGTGGTCGTTGATCTCGCAGCCGGCCACCACCGGGGTCCACTCGTCCAGCAGCCCGACCAGGGTGCGGATGAGCCGCGTCTTCCCCTGGCCGCGCTCGCCCAGCAGCACCAGGTCGTGCCCGGCGAGCAGGGCGCGCTCCAGATGGGGGAGGACGGTGTCGTCGAACCCGAGGATGCCCGGGAAGCGCGGCTCCCCGGAGCGCAGCCGTTCGAGCAGGTTGCGGCGGATCTCGGCCTTCACGGAGAGCTGGACGTGGCCGCTGCTGCGCAACTCGCCCAGTGTTGTTCCGGAGCGTGTCGTTTCGCGGGGTGTGGATGGACGCACGCGACCGACACTACGTCGCCGCCCCGCGGAATCGCACCCTCCGCCCTGGGATTCGTCCGGTTGGCCGGTCTCGATGATGTTTGGGTGGAGCGCCGCGGGCGGGGGACACTGGAGGTGTGAACGGAGCCGGTGAACGCAGTGAGGGAGGCGGCGCCGATGGCGCGATTCGGTGATGGCCTGGCCCTCGGGCCCGACCTGTCCAGCGCCGCCGAGTCGGCGGTCGAGCAGGCGCTCGCCCCGCTCAGCGCGGCGCCCGACCTGGTGTGCGTGTTCGTCACGGGCGACGACCCGGACGAGATCGAGGCGGCGGCCGTGGCCGCGGAGCGGGCCGCGGGCCCCGCGATGCTGCTCGGCTGCAGCGCGTCCGGCGTGATCGGCGCCGGGCGCGGGGTGGAGGAGCGCGGCGCGGTCAGCGCGTGGGCGGCGGTGCTGCCGGGCGCGCGGCTCGACGCCTTCCGGCTGGAGACCCTCAAGGCCGACGACCGCCTCGTCGTGGTCGGCATGCCGGAGGGGCAGGACGACGACGTGGTCGGCGTGCTGCTCGCCGACCCGTACAGCTTCCCGGTGGACGCCTTCGTGGAGCGCTCCGACGAGGCCCTCCCCGGCCTTCCGCTGGTCGGCGGCCTCGCCGAGAGCAGCGGCCCCGGCGAGGAGGGGCTGCCCGGCGAGCCCCCGCGCGGCCAGGCGCGGCTGTTCGTCGGCGGCGAGGTCTACGGCGACGGCGCGGTCGGCGTGGTGATCGGCGGGCCCGTCGCCGCCGTCACGGTGGTCAGCCAGGGCGCCCGCCCGATCGGGCCGGACATGGTGGTGACGAAGGCGGAGGAGAACGTCCTCTACGAGCTGGCTGGCGTCCCCGCGCTGGAGAAGCTGGAGCAGATCGTCCTCGGCCTGCCGGAGGACGAGCAGGAGCTCGCCGGGCGCGGGCTGCTCATCGGCGTCGCGATGAACGAGTACGCCGACGAGCACGAGCACGGCGACTTCCTCGTCCGCGGGGTGGTGGGCGCCGACACCGACAGCGGCGCCATCGCGATCGGCGACGTCGTCGACGTGGGCCGCACCGTCCGGTTCCAGGTCCGCGACGCGGGCGCCGCCGAGGACGACCTCGCCGCGCTGCTCGAACGGTTCGACATGGCGCCGGTCGAGGGGGCGCTGCTGTTCTCCTGCAACGGGCGCGGCCAGGCGATGTTCCCCGACTCCGACCACGACGCGAAGGTGCTCGACCGCGCGTTCGGCCCGGCCGGGGTGGGCGGGTTCTTCGCCGCCGGCGAGATCGGCCCCGTCTCGGGACGCAACCACGTGCACGGCTTCACCGCGTCCATCCTCGCGTTCGGCCGCCCGGAGGACTCGTGAGCGTCCTCGCCATCGATATCGGCGGGACGAAGCTCGCCGCCGCCCTCGTCGAACCGGACGGACGCGTCGCCGCCTACGACCGCGCCCCCACCCCGAACGAGCCGGGCGTGGACGGCGAGGAGCTGTGGTCGGCGCTGGACGCGCTGCTCGCCAAGCTGCTCGCCGGCGCCGGCGACCCGCCGCTCGCGGGCGTCGGCGTGGGCTGCGGAGGGCCGATGACCTGGCCCGCCGCGGAGGTGTCCCCGCTGAACATCCCGGCGTGGCGCGGCTTCCCGCTGCGCGCGCGGCTCCGCGACCGCCACCCGGGCCTGCCCGTCCGCATCCACAACGACGCGGTCTGCGTCGCGGTGGGCGAGCACTGGCTCGGCGCCGGACGCGGGCACGGCAACGTCCTCGGCATGGTCGTGTCGACGGGCGTCGGCGGCGGGCTGATCCTCGACGGCCGCCTCGTCAACGGCACCAGCGGCAACGCCGGGCACATCGGCCACGTCGTCGTCGAACCGGACGGCCCGCCGTGCGCCTGCGGGGGGCGCGGCTGCCTGGAGGCGATCGCGCGCGGCCCCGGCCTGGTCGGCTGGGCCCGGCAGCAGGGCTGGCGGCCCGGCGGCGCCGACCTCACCGGCGTGGAACTGGCCGCCGACGCGCGCCGCGGCGACCCGGTCGCCGGAGCGGCGCTGCGGCGCGCCGGGCGCGCGATCGGCATCGCGATCGCGTCCGCGACCCACCTGTGCGACCTGGAGGTCGCCGCGATCGGCGGCGGCCTCTCCCAGGCCGGCCGGCTGCTCTTCGACCCGCTCGACGAGGCGTTCCGGACGCACGCGCGGATGGACTTCGCGCGCCGCGCCCGGATCGTCCCGGCCGCCCTCGGGCAGACCGCCGGGCTCGTCGGCGCCGCCGCCCTGGTCTACGCGCAAGATCGCTACTGGAGTGCGGGCTGAGCGGCGCGGTGCGAGGATCGGGGGCATGACCACCGTCAGCGTTGACGACGTCCGAGCTGCGCACGACCTGCTCAGCGCGGTCGCCGTGCCCACCCCCCTGATCCCGTCCCGGGTCCTGTCCGAGCAGCTCGGCGGGCCCGTCCTGCTCAAGTGCGAGAACCTGCAGCGCACCGGCTCGTTCAAGATCCGCGGCGCGTACGTGCGGATCGCCGGGCTGAGCGAGGCCGAGCGGGCCGGCGGCGTCGTCGCCGCCAGCGCCGGCAACCACGCGCAGGGCGTCGCCCTCGCCGCCGCCATGCTCGGCTGCGCGGCCACCGTGTTCATGCCGGCCGGCGCGCCGCTCCCCAAGATCGCCGCGACCCGCGGCTACGGCGCCGAGGTCGTGTTCCCCGGCCCGACCGTGGACGACTGCCTCGTCGCCGCGCAGAAGTACGCCGACGAGTGCGGCGCGGTGTTCATCCACCCGTTCGACCACCCCGACGTCGTCGCGGGGCAGGGCACGATCGGGCTGGAGATCGTCGAGCAGTGCCCGGACGTCGCGACGATCACGGCACCGGTGGGCGGCGGCGGCCTGCTGTCGGGCATCGCGGTGGCCGCCAAGGGGGCGATGAAGGAGGCCGGCGGCCGGCAGATCAAGATCGTCGGGGCGCAGGCCAAGCGCGCGGCGGCGTTCCCGCCCTCGCTCGCGGCCGGCCGGCCCGTCGCGGTCGGGCTGGAGCCGACCATGGCGGACGGGATCGCCGTCGGCCGCCCCGGCGACCTCACCTACGACCTGTTCACCGACCTCGTGGACGCCGTCGTGACCGTGACCGAGGAGTCCATCTCGCAGGCGCTGCTGCTCTGCCTCGAACGCGCCAAGCAGGTCGTCGAGCCCGCGGGAGCCGCCGGGGTCGCGGCGCTGCTGGAGCACGCGTACGCGCTCGAACCGCCCGTCGTGGTGGTGCTGTCGGGCGGCAACATCGACCCGCTGCTGCTGTCGAAGGTGCTGCGGCACGGCCTCGCGGGCGCCGGGCGGTACCTCGTCGTCCGCTGCCGGCTGAAGGACCGTCCCGGCGCCCTCGTGACCCTGCTGGGCGAACTCGCCGAGCTGGGCGTCAACGTCCTGGACGTGATGCACGAGCGCGTCGCGGCCCGCCTCCCCGTCGAGGAGGCCGAGGTCCTCATGCACCTGGAGACGCGAGGGGCCGACCACTCCGAAGACGTGATCGGCCGCCTGCGCGACCGCGGCTACACCCTCACCCTGAGCTGACCCCCGCCGTTGATCTGCGGCGTGTTGTTGTTATGAGCGCTCCCATAACAACAACACGCCGCAGGTCAACGGTTACAGGGAGGGCTTGCCCGCTGAGTAGAGCCAGGACTTCGCCCAGGTGTTCAGGTTCTCGTGCGAGAGGCGCTCGGCGAAGCGGACGAACTCCGCCGTGGAGGCGTTCCCGTTCCGGTGGGCGGCGGGCCACGCCTTCAGCAGCCGGTAGAAGTCGCGGTCGCCGATCGTCTTCCGCAGGACGTGGATCGCCATCGCCCCGCGGTCGTAGACGAGCCCGTCGAAGATGTGGTCGCGGCCCGGGTCGGCGACCTTGCCCTTCCACAGGCCGTCGGTCGCCGGGGTCGCGTACACGGAGTCGAAGCTCTGCTGGACGGGCGTGCCGTCGGCGTGCTCCGCCCACAGCCACTCGGAGTACGTCGCGAAGCCCTCGTTCAGCCAGATGTCGGCCCACTTCGCGGGGGACACCGCGTCCCCGAACCACTGGTGGCCGAGCTCGTGCGCGAGCAGGCCCCCGCTCGGGATGCTGCCCGGCCGGCGGCCCAGGTCGTACACGGGACGACCCTGCGTCTCCAGCGCGTACCCGACGCCGGCCTTGACCACGATCCCGCCCGTCGAGGTGAACGGGTAGCGGCCGAACAGGGACGCCTCGAAGTCGGTGACCGCGGCGGTCTGGTCGAGGAACTTCTTCGCGTCCGCGGGCTTGATCGCCATCGCCTTGTCGGTCGCGGTCAGGTTCGGGACGCCCGCGCCCGTCCGGCCCTTCAGGACGTCGTACTCGCCGATCGCGAGCATGGCGAGCTCGCTGGCCATCGGGCTGCGCATGTCCCAGCGGGTGGTCGTCCAGCCGTGCCGGGTCCGGCTGCCGCGCGGGTCGCCGTTCGCGAGTGTGGTCAGGCCCTCCGGCGCCGACAGCGTGAACGTGTAGGTCGCCTTGTCGGTTGGGTGGTCGTTCACCGGGTAGACCGTCGCGGCGCCGAACGGCTGGTTCAGCATCACCGCGCCGTCGGGCGTCGGCACCCAGCCGGACGTGCCCAGCGTCGCGTCGTTGATCGTCGTCGGGACGCCCGAGTACGCGACCGTCACGGTGAAGTTCCGGTGCTCGCGCAGGCCCTTGCGCGGCGTGATGACCAGTTCCTGCGCGCCCGTCCGCTCGAAGGACGCCTTGCGCCCGTCCACCTTCAGCGACGAGATCTTCAGCGGGCCGAGGAAGTCGAGGTGGAACCGCGACAGGTTCTGCGTCGCCGTCGCCTTGATCTTGGTGACGGCCTGGATCCCCTTGGTGGCCGGGTCGTACTTCAGGCCGATGTCGTAGTGGGCGACGTCGTAGCCGCCGTTGCCCATGTCGGGGAAGTAGGGGTCGCCGGCGCCGGGCGCGCCGGGGGTGAACCGCGCGGTGGCGGCGCCTGCGGGCGCGGCGGTCACCGCGAGGCTCGCGGCGACGCCCAGTGACAGGGCGGCCAGGGCTCTGGGGGTTCTGCTCATCGACCTCGTCCTCGGATCATCGGTAAGCCGTCACAACCGTGATCAAGACTTTCTCGCGATCCGGGCCCGTGCAAGCGCGATTTGGTCTCGAATTCGCTCCGAGGAGGTGATTTTGTGGCCGGAACCGGCGCTACTTCGCCGGCCGGCCCTTCTGGTACAGCCAGTCGTCGAAGAACGCGTCGAGCTTCTTGCCCGAGACCTTGCTCGCCAGCGCGACGAACTGCTCCGTCGTCCCGCTGGAGTGCGCCCGCTCCTTCGTCCACGCCCGGAGGATCTTGTAGAAGGCGTCCTCGCCGACCCGGCCGCGCAGCGCCACCAGCGTCATGCCGCCCCGGTCGTACACCGAGCGGCCGAACATCTGCTTGCGCCCCGGGTTGCCGGGCGGGACGTCCCACAGCTCGCGGCCGCCCACCGCGTACGCCTCGTCGAAGTGCTGCTGGACGCTCCGCCCGCCGGTCTTCTCGTCCCACAGCCACTCGGCGTAGGTCGCGAAGCCCTCGTTCAGCCAGATGTCCTGCCAGCGGGTGAGGCTGACGCTGTCGCCGAACCACTGGTGCGCCAGTTCGTGCGCGACGATGGTCGGCTGCAGCCCAAACGCCCCGTACACCGGGCGGGTCTGCGTCTCCAGCGCGAAGCCGACGTCGGCGTTGTCGATCAGCCCGCCGGTGGAGGAGAACGGGTAGGGGCCGAACAGCCTCGACCACTCCTCGGTGATGTCGGTGTTCAGCTTGTGGAACTGGTCGAGGCTCACGCCGGGCAGCGTCGGGTCGACCGCGGTGATGACGGGGACGCCGCTCGGGGTCTTGCCCGTCCGCACCCCGAACCGGCCGACGTCGACGGTCGCCAGGTAGGTCGCCATCGGGTTCTTGACGCGCCACTTCGACGTCGTCGTGGCGCGCTTACCGGGCAGCGCCGCGCCGGGCAGCAGTGTGCGGGTGTGGTGCGCGACGGGCTCGACGCCGGGGCCGCCGCCCGTGCCGGGGCCGCCGGTCGGCGGTGTGCCCGGCTGCGCCGGCGCCCCGCCCGTCCCCTCCGGCGGAGTCTCCGGCTCCCCGTTCGCGATGACCGTCAGGCCCTGCGGCACGGTGATCTCGAAGTCGAACGTGGCCTTGTCGCTCGGATGGTCGTTGCTCGGGAACCAGGTGTGCGCGCCGCTCGGCTGGCAGGCGATGAACACGCCGTCGGAGGTGCGGATCCAGCCGTAGGTGCCGAGCACCGGGTCCGACACCGGTTCCGGGTTGCCCGAGTACTGGACCACCGTGGTGAACTTCGTCCCCTTCTTCAGGGGCTTGGCCGGGGTGACCTCCAGCTCCTCGCCGGCTCGCTGCTGCCGCGCGGCCGCCCCGTCCACCTTGATCGAGGCGACGTCCAGGCCGGTCAGGTCGAGGTTGAAGCGGGCGAGGCGCTCGGTCGCGGTCGCGGTGATCGTCGCGGTGCCGTCGAGCTGCGTCGCCCCGTCCGGGGTGATGGTGAGCTTCAGCCCGTAGTGCTGGACGTCGTAGCCGCCGTTGCCGTCGCCCGGCACGTAGTCGTCGCCCGCGGTCGTCGGGCCGGCCGGCCCGGCCACGGCGCCCTTGGAGGACCCGCCGGACCCGCCCGGGTCGTCGTCCCCGAAGGGGACCTGGCAGGCGGCGGTCAGCGACCCCGCGACGGCGAGGGCGGCCAGACCCGCGGCACCGCGGACGGCCCGCGACCCCTGCGGGCGGGGACTGGGGGAGTATCCGGCCATATGCACCCGCCCAGCCTGCCCGTACCGGACCCCGCCGAGCAACTCCGGTGCGTCGGCGTCCGTGTCAGCGGAAGTCGTACGGGTTCGGCGTGTTCGGACCCGCGTTGACGACGACCGTGTGCGCCACCTTGCAGTGCAGTGCCTGCTTGCGGGGGTCGAACAGGATCCACAGGATGTCGATGAGGCCGATGCAGCCGCAGATGCCGCCGAGCACGCTGTAGAACGCCGAACGTCCGAGCGCCTGACCGGTGGTGATCGCCTGCCCGTCGTCGTCCCGGACGACGCGGATCCGCAGCAGCATCTTGCCGAGTGTCTGCCCCCACTTGGCGTGCATCAGCCAGAAGTAGAGGAACGCGACGATGACGCTGACGGCGTTCGTCCCGACCTGGGCGCCGTTGTAGAAGTTCGTGCCCGGCTCCGGGTTGACCACGCGGTCCCAGTTGATGAACGGGATCGAGATCAGGCCCGCGACGATCCCGACGATGATGAGGTCGAGGATGCCGGCGCCCAGCCGCGCCCATCGGCTCGCCAGCTCCGTCGCGGGACCGCCGTAGCCGCCCGCGCCGTACCCCGGCACGTTCCCGTAGCCGGGCCCGCCGCCATAGGGCGACTGGCCATAGGACTGCTCCCCGTACGGCTGCTGGCCTCCATAGGGCTGCTGACCGTAGGGCTCCTGGCCGCCGTACGGCTGCTGCTGCCCCCCGTACGGCTGCTGCTGGCCGCCGTGAGGATGCTGACCGTAGGGCTGCTGCTGCCCCTCCGGGGGCTGCTGCCCGTGGGACTGCTGATCGCCGTAGCGGGGCAGGCCGCCGTACGGCTCCCCCTGGTGCGGCCCCGGCCGTCCGGGCTCCTCGTGTCCCTGCGGCCGGTTCTCCTCCGGCCCTTCCCCGGACGCGGGGTCTCTCGGCGGTTGCGTCATGCCGTCAGCGTGGCCGCGCCACCGCCGTCCAAACATCCCCGCGTCCGGGATCGTCCGAAATGCTCACAGGTTGGTGATCAAATATTGCCGGGGCCGTTCGCCTGGCCGGGCGCGGGCGGCCGGGCGTACGGGTTCGGGGTCCACGGCGTCGCCTTCATCACGACCGTCCCCGCGACCTTGTCGTGCACGGACTGGCGCCGCTCGTCCCACAGGATCCAGGCGTTGTCGAGCAGCCCGAGCAGTCCGATGACGGCGCCGCCCGCGGCGAAGAAGTTGATCGCGACCGTCACGAGCGTGATCGCGTAGACGAAGCCCTGCCGGGCGAACACCTGCCCCCACGTCACCGCGGACAGGTCGGACGCCTTCACCACCCTGATGCCGAACGCCTTCTTGCCGAGCGTCTGGCCGAACTTCGCGTGCAGGACGGTGAAGTACGCGAAGCCCAGCACGAAGACGATCAGGTATCCGGTCAGCAGCCGCGGGATGTTGTACAGGTCCAGCGGGTCGGTGATCGGCTCACCGGAGTCGATGGACTCCCGCATCTTGTCCCAGCGGATGGAGAGCAGGGCCGCCGGGACGGCCGCGACGCCGAGGACGATGCTGTCGATGATGCCCGCGCCGAGGCGGGCCATGCGCCCGGCGAGCTCGTTCCGCGGGCCGCCGGGGGCGCCGTAGCCGGGGAGGGGCGGCGCCTGGGGCAGCGGCTGCCCGTAACCCGGCTGCCCGTATCCGGGCTGTCCGTATCCAGGCTGTCCGTAACCGGCGGGGGGCGGCGCGGGCTGCCCGTATCCGGCCGCCGGGGGAGGCGGGGCCTGGCCGGGCTGGGCGCCGTACGTCCCCTGGTACGGGGGCGGGCGCTCGGCCGAGCCGGGCGCCCCGGCGGCCGGGGACTCGGCGGCCGGTGACTCGGCTCCGGTGTCGGGGGCCGCCCAGTCGCCGTCCGCGGGCCGGGGGTCCTTGGGGGGTTCGCTCATGCCCCCACAGTGTGCCCGCTGCCGGCCGGGCCCGATACACCGCGTCGGCCCGGCTCCGGACGAGACCGCGTCCGGAACCGGGCCCCCGAGGCGCGGGGGTGTCCGGGCGGCGGGGGCGTCACAGGTTGCCGCGGCGCTCCTGCTCCCGCTCGATCGCCTCGAACAGGGCCTTGAAGTTGCCCTTGCCGAAGCCCAGCGAGCCGTGCCGCTCGATCAGCTCGAAGAACACGGTCGGACGGTCCTGGACGGGATTGGTGAAGATCTGCAGCAGGTAGCCGTCCTCGTCCCGGTCCACCAGGATGTGGCGCTTCTGCAGCTCCCCGATCGGCACGCGCACCTCGCCGATGCGGGCCCGCAGCTCGGCGTCCTGGTAGTAGGAGTCGGGGGTGGCGAGGAACTCCACGCCGGCCGCGCGCATCCGGTCGACCGACGCCAGGATGTCGTTGGTGGCGAGCGCGATGTGCTGGACGCCCGGCCCGCCGTAGAACTCCAGGTACTCGTCGATCTGCGACTTGCGCCGGCTCTCCGCCGGCTCGTTCAGCGGGAACTTCACCTTGCGGGTGCCGTCCGCGACGACCTTGGACATCAGCGCCGAGTACTCGGTCGCGATGTCGTCGCCGATGAACTCCGCCATGTCGGTGAAGCCCATGACGCGGTGGTAGTAGTCGGCCCACTCGTCCATGCGCTCGACGTTGCCGACGCAGTGGTCGATCGCCTGGAAGTACCGCTTCTCCGGCCCCGCCACGATGGGATCGGCGGGCGCGAAGCCCGGCAGGTACGGGCCCGTGTAGTTCGAGCGGTCGACCAGCGAGTGCCGCGTCTCGCCGTAGGTGGCGATCGCCGCGACGGTCACCTTGCCGTGCTCGTCCTCCAGGACGCGCGGCTCCTCCAGGCCCGTCGCGCCCTTCGCGACCGCGTGCCGGTACGCGTGCTCCACGTCCGGGACCTCGATCGACAGGTCGACGACCCCGTCGCCGTGCGCGGCGATGTGCCGGCCGATCTCCGTGCCGGCCCGCACCGGGCCGCGGAACACGAACCGGGCGCCGCCCGACTCCAGCACGTGCACCGCCTCGTCGGGGCTGCCGTTCTCCGGGCCGCGGTAGGCGACCCGGTGCATCCCGAACGCGGTCGAGTAGTAGTGGGCGGCCTGCTTGGCGTTGCCGACGGCGAAGACGACGGCGTCCATACCCTTGACCGGAAACTCATCCATGCCACCTAATCTCGGCATACGCCTACAAGGTGCGCAAGGGTCGCTTGAATCACTGCACAATCTGTACAGTGAACTCCGGTGCCGATCGGTATTTCTGTACATCGTGACCACGATCACGGGAGGTGCCGTGGCGATCGACGATCTGGACGCCCGGCTGGTCGAGATGTTCGCCGCCGAACCGCGCGTCGGCGTCCTGGAGGCGTCCCGCCGGCTCGGCGTCGCGCGCGGGACCGTCCAGGCGCGGCTGGACCGGCTCGCCCGGGACGGCGTCGTCGCCGGCTTCGGCCCGGAGATCGACCCGGCCGCGCTCGGCTACGGCGTGACCGCGTTCGTCACCCTGCAGCTGCGCCAGGCGGGCGGGCACGACCCGGTCGCCGCGCGGCTCGCCCAGGTGCCCGAGGTGATCGAGGCGCACACCATCACCGGCCCCGGCGACATGCTGTGCCGCGTCGTCGCCCGCAGCAACGCCGACCTGCAGCGCGTCATCGACGTGCTGGTGGACGTGGCGGGCGTGGAGCGCGCCTCCTCGGTGATCTCGCTGGCCACCCAGATCCGCTACCGCACCCTTCCCCTGGTGCGGGCCGCCACCGCAAGCCGCGAACAGAACCGAGAACAGAACCGAGAACAATGAGCGGTGCCCTGCTGGTCGACACGCCCGGGGGGGGGGGGGGGCGCGCTGCGGCCCCCGCCGACCACCCAAAACCCCCCCAACCCCCCCCGCACCCCACCTAGCCCCCCCACCCCCCCCCCCCCCACCACCCCCCCCCCCCCCACACCCCCCACCCCAAAAAAAAACCGCACCAAAACGA
>NZ_JBEYTW010000114.1:0-28227 GCF_040643275.1 Spirillospora sp. NPDC047418 | reverse complement strand
GGGCTGCACGCGCCCAGCGTATGCGGACGGCACGACGGTGGCTGCTCGGTGGCGGCTCGGTGGCGGGCGGGTTCGCCCGGGGGACGATGGGCCCCCGGGCCCCCCGGGGCGGCGCCCCCCCCCGGCGCCCGCCTCCGTATGCGCGGGCTGGTCAGCCTTCGGCCTCGTCGTCCTCGGGGACGACGTCGACACCGGCCTCGGCGCGCTGCTGCGGGGTGATCGGGGTCGGCGCGGCGGTCAGCGGGTCGTAGCCCGACGCGGCCTTCGGGAAGGCGATCACGTCGCGGATCGAGTCCTGGCCGGCGAGGAGCATGACCGTGCGGTCCCAGCCGAACGCGATGCCGCCGTGCGGGGGCGGGCCGAACTTGAACGCCTCCAGCAGGAAGCCGAACTTCGACTCCGCCTCCTGCTTGGACAGGCCGAGGACGTCGAAGACGCGCTGCTGCATTTCGGCGCGGTGGATGCGGATGGAGCCGCCGCCGATCTCGTTGCCGTTCAGGACGAGGTCGTAGGCGTCGGCGAGGGCAGCGCCCGGGTCCTCGTGGAAGGTGCCGGCGTACTCCGGCTTCGGCGCGGTGAACGGGTGGTGGACGGACGTCCAGCCGATCTGCTCGCCCTTGTCGTCCTCGACGGGCTCGAAGATCGGGGCGTCCACGACCCAGACGAACTTCCAGGCGGACGCGTCGATCAGGTCGCGGCGGCGGCCGATCTCCAGGCGGGCCGCGCCGAGCAGCTCCTGGGTGGCGTGCCGCTTGCCGGCCCCGAAGAAGACCGCGTCGCCGGGGGCCGCGCCGGTCTTGGCGGCCAGCCCCTCCTTCTCGGCGTCGGAGAGGTTCTTGGCGACCGGGCCGCCGAGGGTGCCGTCCTCCTGGACGAGGACGTAGGCGAGGCCGCGGGCGCCGCGGGCCTTCGCCCAGTCCTGCCAGCCGTCCAGCTCCTTGCGGGTCTGGGCGGCGCCGCCCGGCATCACGACCGCGCCGACGTACGGGGCCTGGAACACGCGGAACGACGTGCCGGCGAAGTACTCGGTCATCTCGGTCAGTTCCAGGCCGAAGCGCAGGTCCGGCTTGTCGGAGCCGTACCGGGCCATCGCGTCGGCGTAGGTGATGTGGGGGATCGGGAGGGGGATCTCGTAGCCGGCGACGTCCTTCCAGAGGCGCGCCACGAGGTCCTCGCCGACCTTCAGGACGTCGTCCTGGTCGGCGAACGACATCTCGATGTCGATCTGGGTGAACTCCGGCTGCCGGTCGGCGCGGAAGTCCTCGTCGCGGTAGCAGCGCGCGATCTGGTAGTAGCGCTCCAGCCCGCCGACCATGAGCAGCTGCTTGAACAGCTGCGGCGACTGCGGCAGCGCGTACCAGTGGCCGGGCTTGAGCCGGACGGGGACGAGGAAGTCGCGGGCGCCCTCGGGCGTCGACCGGGTGAGGGTCGGCGTCTCGACGTTGACGAAGCCGTGCTCGCGCATCACCTCGTGCACGAGGAACGACGCCTCCGAGCGGATCCTCATCGCGCGGGCGACGGCGTCGCGGCGCAGGTCGAGGTACCGGTACTTGAGCCGGATCTCCTCGTTGACGTTGACGTCGCCCTCGATGGGGAACGGCAGCGGCGCCGCGTCCGCCAGCACCTCGATGTCGGCGGCGGCGACCTCGATGCCGCCGGTGGGCAGCTCCGGGTTCTCGTTGCCCTCGGGGCGGACGCGGACCTCGCCGACGACCTTGACGCAGAACTCCGAGCGCAGGTCGTGCGCGGTGTCCTCCTCGCGGAAGACGACCTGGGCGGTGCCGGAGGCGTCGCGCAGGTCGATGAACGTGACGCCGCCGTGGTCGCGGCGGCGGCCGACCCAGCCGGCCAGCACGACCTGCTGCCCGGCGTGCTCCTCGCGGAGCGTGCCCGCCTCGTGGGTGCGGATCATCGGGTGAGCCTCTCCTTCAACGTCGTGGTGAGTTCGGTGAGCGGGACGGCGGTCTGCTCGCCCTCGGCCAGGTCCTTGACCTGGGCGACGCCGTCCGCGATATCTCGCTCCCCGAGGATCACGGCGTAGCGGGCGCCGGAGCGGTCCGCGTCCTTCATGGCGCCCTTCAGCTTCTTGCCGCCGAACGCCATGTCGGCGGCGATCCCGGCGCGGCGCAGCTCGGCGACGAGCGCGAACACGCGGCGCTCGGCGGTGTCGCCGAGCGCGACGCCGAACACCTCGCAGCGCGGCTTCGCGGCGAACTCCGCGCCCTCCCGCTCCTGCGACTCGGCTTCCAGGGCCAGGATGGTGCGGTCCAGGCCGAGGCCGAACCCGATGCCGGGCAGCGGGGGGCCGCCGATGTCCTCGGAGAGGCCGTCGTAGCGGCCGCCGCCGCCGATCCCGGACTGGGCGCCGAGCAGCGGGTGGTCGAACTCGTAGGTCGTGCGGGTGTAGTAGTCGAGGCCGCGGACGAGGGTGGGCGTGTCCTCCCACCCGATGCCGAGGTCGGCGAGCAGCTCCCGGACCCGGTCGTGGTGGGCCTTGCACGCCGGGCACAGGTGGTCGGCCATCAGCGGCGCGCCCGCGAGCTGCTCGCGCACCCTGGGGCGCTTGTCGTCCAGGACGCGCAGCGGGTTGATCTCCACGCGGGCGCGGGTGTCCTCGTCCAGGTCCAGGCCGCGCAGGAACTCCTGCAGCAGGGCCCGGTAGGCGGGACGGCACTCCTTG
The DNA here is from genome assembly GCF_040643275.1 of Spirillospora sp. NPDC047418. Lineage (NCBI taxonomy): Bacteria > Bacillati > Actinomycetota > Actinomycetes > Streptosporangiales > Thermomonosporaceae > Spirillospora > Spirillospora sp. NPDC047418. Next base: position 25,547 of record NZ_JBEYTW010000114.1, on the reverse strand, counting down.
CAGCCCAGCGAGTTCAGCAGCAGCCGCACCCGGGTCAGCCCGAGGGACCGGTACCAGTCCGCCGCGATCGCGATGGTCTCGGCGTCGACCTGCGGGTCCTCGCTGCCGATCGCCTCCAGGTCGAGCTGGTAGAACTGCCGGTAGCGGCCCTGCTGCGGGCGCTCGGCGCGGAACGCGGCGCCGGTCGTCCACACCTTCACCGGCAGGGCGCCCTTGTGCAGGTTGTTCTCCAGGACGGCGCGCAGCACCGACGCGGTGAACTCGGGACGCAGCGTCAGCGACCGGCCGCCCCGGTCCTCGAACGTGTACATCTCCTTGGACACCACGTCGGTGGACTCGCCGACCCCGCGCCGGAACAGGTTGGTGTCCTCGAAGACGGCCAGCTCCAGGTAGCCGTAGCCGGCCAGCCGCGCCTGCTCGGCGAACGCCTCCCGGATGGCGTAGAAGAGGTCCGCGCGCGGCGGGACGTACTCACTGACCCCCTTGGGGGCCCGGAAACTCGAACTCATGGTCTTTTAGGCTCAGAATCCCTTGTTGGGTCCGTCCGCGGGCGCGGCCGTCTCGCTCAGGGGGGACGACCCCCCTGAACCCTCCGGCGCAAGCCCGGAGAGGAACGGGTTCGTCGCGCGCTCGCGGCCGATTGTGGTCTGCTCCCCGTGGCCGGGCAGGACGGCGGTGTCGTCGGGCATGGTCAGGCACACCCGGGACAGGCTGGCGAGGATCTCCTCGTACGATCCGCCCGGCAGGTCGGTGCGCCCGATCGACCCCGCGAACAGCAGGTCGCCGGTGAACATCACGTCCGGGATCTGCTCGGTCCGCGGGGTGCGGAACGTCACCGACCCGGGCGTATGGCCCGGGGCGTGGCCGACGGTGAAGCTCAGCCCGGCCAGGTCGAGCGCCGCGCCGTCCGCGAGTTCGCGCACGTCGTCCGGCTCGGACAGCTCCAGGCCGCCGAACAGCTGCTGCCCGGGGCCGAGCGACAGGCCCTTCGCGGGATCGGTGAGCAGGTCGCGGTCGTCGGGGTGGATGTAGGCGGGGACGTCCTTGGCGCCGCAGACCGGCGCCACCGACCAGACATGGTCGATGTGGCCGTGCGTCAGCAGCACCGCGACCGGCTTCAGCCGGTGCTCGCGCAGGAGCTCCTCGATCCCGGCCTCGGCGTCCTGGCCGGGGTCGATGATCACGCACTCCTCACCCGCGGCGGGCGCCACGACGTAGCAGTTCGCGGCGAACGATCCAGCGGGGAACCCGGCGACGAGCACGGTCGTCCTTCCTTGGAGCCATCTCGGGTGGGCGTGTCCGAGGGTACCGGCGCGGCCGCGGCCACCGCGAACGAGATAGGGCCGTCGCCGTGTCGCGGCCCGGGGCGGTCCCTGAACGCTCCCTGAACGCGGCAGCGCTTTTACTCCCCGGTACCGCTACTATGCGCTGCACGTTCACCTGATCACACCGGAGAGGCGAGGCACGTGGCGGGGAAGGACCGCAAGAAGGAGCTCGCGCGGCAGCGCTACGAGCGCCAGCAGCAGCGGCGTGCGCAGGAGGCGGCGCGGGCGCGCCGCCTCAAGATCATCGGGTCGGTCGCCGCGGTCGCGGTGGTCGTCGCGGGCGCCGCCGCGTTCATGGTGCTCAAGCAGGACGAGTCCACGGCCGCCGCGGGGCCGCAGTGCGTCTACAAGGGCGACACGCAGGGGAGCACGCCCAAGGACGTCGGCCGGCCTCCGGGCAAGCCCGCCCACCCCGGCATCGTCCAGGCCACGATGAAGACGAACCAGGGCGATGTGGAGATGCAGCTGTACGGCGACAAGGCGCCGTGCACGGTGAACTCCTTCGCGTTCCTGGCGCAGGAGAACTTCTACGACAAGACCGAGTGCCACCGGATGACGAGCGGCGGCCTCAACGTCCTGCAGTGCGGCGACCCGACGGCGTCGGGCAGCGGCGGGCCCGGCTACCGGTTCGCCAACGAGAACACCGACGGCGCGACCTACACCGAGGGCACGCTCGCCATGGCGCACTCGAGCCAGCCGGACTCCAACGGCTCCCAGTTCTTCATGGTCTACAAGGACTCGCAGCTCCCGCCGGACTACACGGTGTTCGGCAAGATCACCAAGGGGCTGGACGTGCTCAAGAAGATCGCCAAGGGCGGTTCGGAGCCGGACGGCGACGGCAAGCCCAAGACGAAGGTCGAAATCCAGGACGTCACGATCGCCGGGAAATAGGCGAACGGGATACTAAGGTGTGGAGGGTCCGGAGTGCGTGAGCCGTCCGGATCCGCGATTCAGGAGGCAAGGGTGTCCAGCGCGACCGATCCCTGGGGCCGGGTGGACGAGGACGGCACCGTGTACGTCAGGACGGCCGACGGCGAGCGGGTCGTCGGCTCCTGGCAGGCCGGCGCGCCCGAAGAGGCCCTGGCCTACTTCAAGCGCAAGTACGACGCGCTGGTGACCGAGATCGGCCTGCTCGAGCAGCGGGTCCGCACCACCGACCTGCAGCCCGCGCAGGCGCAGCAGAGCGTCGACCGGCTCCGCGAGTCCGTCGCCGGGGCGCACGCCGTCGGCGACCTCGACGCGCTCGCCCGGCGGCTGGACGGCCTGACCGAGCGGGTCGGGCGGCGCCGCGAGGAGGTCAAGGCCCAGCGCGAGCAGCACCGCAGCGAGGCCCGCGAGGTCAAGGAGCGGATCGTCGCCGAGGCCGAGCGCATCGCGGCCGAGGAGACGCACTGGAAGAACGGCGGCGAGCGCCTGCGCCGGCTGGTCGAGGAGTGGAAGGCCGCCGACCGCATCGACCGGCCCACCGAGACCGCGCTGTGGAAGCGGCTGTCGTCCGCCCGCAACGCCTTCACCAAGCGCCGCAAGGCCTACTTCGCCACCCTCGACGACCAGCGCGAGGTGTCCCGCCGGGAGAAGGAGCACCTCGTCGCCGAGGCCGAGGCGATGGCCGGCTCCACCGACTGGGGCGAGACCGCCGCCGCCTACCGCGACCTGATGCGCCGCTGGAAGAGCGCCGGGCGCGCCTCCCGGGACGCCGAAGAGGACCTGTGGGCCCGCTTCAAAGGCGCCCAGGACACCTTCTTCCAGGCCCGCGGCGCCGCGTTCGCCGAGCGCGACGCCGAGTTCCGCGGCAACGCCGAGGAGAAGGAGAAGATCCTCGCCGAGGCCGAGCGGCTGCTGCCCGTCAGGGACGTCCGGCAGGCCCGCCAGGCGCTGCGCGCCGTCCAGGAGCGCTGGGAGGCCGCCGGCATGGTCCCGCGCGACCAGCGCGACCGCCTGGAGGGCCGGCTCCGCAAGATCGAGGAGACCGTCCGCGCCGCCGAGGAGAACGAGTGGCGCCGCACCAACCCCGAGGCCCGCGCCCGCGCCGAGGCCACGGTCGGGCAGCTGCGCAGCTCCATCGAGCAGCTGGAGAAGCGCCTCGGCAAGGCCCGCGACGCCGGCCGCGACAAGGACGTCAAGGAGGCCGAGGAGGCCCTGACCGCCCGCCGCGCCTGGCTCGAAGAGGCCGAACGCACCCTCGCCGAGTTCTCCTGACCCGCTAGGCCGTCCGGCCCCCGCTAGGCCGTCCGGCCCAGGAAGGCGAGCATCCTGGTCTGCTCGTCGGCGCCCCGCGGGGCGGGCAGGGGCGGGCCCAGGCGTCCTGCGGCGCGCAGCGGCGCGGCGACCACCTGCGCCGTCGCGAAGGCGTGGTGGACGAGGTCCGGGTCCAGACGCGCCGGCCGGCCCGTCGCGCGCGCCAGGTCCCAGGCGTGCACGAGCGGCTCCAGGATGTAGCCCTCCAGGTAGTCGCTCAGCGGGAGTTCGCCGAGGCCGGCGAACGGGATGGCGCGGCCCAGGGCGTCCGGGGTGAGCGCCGCCGCGCACTCCTTGCGGGCCGTCCGCCAGCTCATCAGCACGTCGCCGGGGACGAACCGGGCCGGGTCCCGGCCGACGTCCGGCTCGGGCTCCCCGGTGGCCAGCGCCCGGACCAGGTACTGGCCGCCGGTCACGTGGCCGGCGACGTCCCGGGCGGTCCACCCCGCGCAGGGCGACGGCGCCTCCCAGCCGTCCCGGGGGACGGCGGCGACCAGGCCCTCGAAGAGGTCGAGGGCCCGGTGGTAGCCGCTGAGGTTGTGAGCCATGGTGGTCAGTGACCCGCGATACGACCGCGCTGTCAAGCGCTATCGCGAAGGTCGGGGGTCACGATCACGCAGTGGGTGCGCCGCGCTCCCGGAGCATCGCGTTCATCTGCGCGATCTCCGACCGCTGGCCGGTGACCATCGTCCCGGCCAGCCGCCGCACCCGGTCGTGCCCGGTGCGGGCCAGCACCGCCTCGGCCATGTCGACGCCGCCCCGGTGGTGGGCGGTCATCAGCCGCAGGAACAGGACCTCGGCGGCGCGGCCGGACGCCTTCTCCAGCTCGGCGAGCTGCTCGCGGGTGGCCATCCCCGGCATGGCGGACGCGCCGCCCCGGTGGCCGCCGTGCCCCGACATCCAGCGCATGGGGCCGGACGGGTCGGTCTTCGGCAGCCCCCACTCGTCCAGCCAGGCCGTCATCATCCCGATCTGGGCCTGCTGCGTCGTGATGATGTCGTAGGCCAGCAGCCCGACCTCCGGGTCGTCGGTGCGGTCCCGGACGATGAACGACATCCGCACCGCCTGCGCGTGGTGGGCGCTCATGTCGCGGGCGAACCCGGCCTCGGGGCCGTCCGCGCCGGGGCCGCCGGTGACCGCCCGGGCCACCAGCGCGGCCCCGGCGAGCAGGACGAGGACCGCGAGGACGACGGTGGCCCGCCGCCCCCGCGGTGCCGCGGTGCCCTCGCTCACGGGGCGTCCTTGGCGCCGCTGCAGGCCGCGCCCGGCTCGGGCGTCTGCGGGCCCTGCACGAAGCCGCGCAGGAACTCGTCCACGCGCGGGTCGGAGGCGCCGTCCGGCGTGAGCTGGTGCCCCCAGGCGGTGAGCTTGAGCGGCGCGTCCTGGGACGGGTACGGGCTCAGCATCGTGTAGTCGGTGCCGGTGACCTTGCCCTTGAGCAGGGCGAGCTGGTCGGCGGCGAGGCCGGGGCGGTAGGTGATCCAGACGGCGCCGTGCTCCAGGGAGTGCACGGCGTTCTCGTTCTTCAGCGGCGCGTCGTACACGCGGCCGTCGCAGTTCTGCCAGACCGGGTTGTGGTCGCCGCCCATCGGCGGGTCGGTCTCGTACTCGACGGCCCCGGTGGTGTGGTCGCGGCCGAGGTCGTCCTTGACGACCAGGCCCGCGATCGAGGTGTCCGCGGACGACGACCTGGTCTGCGCGAACGTGTAGCCGATGGCGATGACCGCGACGAGGCCGATGACGGTGAAGAAGGCGATGCCGCCCCACGGGACCTCGCGCCGCGTCAGCGCGTTCTTCTTCTTCTTGGCGTTCTTGCCCTGGTCGCGGGTGTTCTTGATACGGGCGCTCTTGGACATGCGAGCGTTCCTCTCGGGGGGTGCTGCGGTTCATGACGGGATGCGGGCAGCGCCGTGCCGCGCCGCCGGCGAGGGCGGCGGTACGGCGGTGCGTGCGGCCTTACGGCCGGCTCATCACAGCCGGAGCACCTCGAGGACCGGCGGGAACGCCGGGGTGGACGCGGCACCGGGCGGCGGCGGGAGCGCCCAGCCGGTGCGCGCGGGGACGCGCGAGAGGGGCCGGCGCGGCCCGGTGGCCAGCGCCAGCAGCAGGAGGGTGAACAGGACGGCCGCGCACAGGCACACGCCGAGCGGCGTGTGCGGCGGCGGCTTGGCGGGCGCGCCGAACGCCGCGGCGGCGAGTTGGGGCATGCCCTGTGACGCCGAAGCCGACGCCGACGCCGCCGGCTGCTGCCCGCCGTCGGTGGGCAGGCTGTCGACGGGCACGGTCACGGCGTGCTCGGTGCACACGCGCGGCGGCGGGCCGTGGCCCAGCCCGTAGCTGAACACCAGCCCCGCCACGACGAACAGCGCCACGAGCAGCCCGGCCGGCCCGTGGCGCCGATGCAGGGCCGTACCGGACACCGTCACGCTCCTGAATGCGCCATTCGGGCTGTTCCAACGCCGCAGCCTATCCCCGGGTTCCCGGCCCCGGCGCACGGCCGCGGGACGTCCCGGTGTGTCCGTGCCGGGGGATAGTGTCGGAGCGTGACCAGCGGGGCGGAATCGGGCGAGCCGGAGGGCCTTTTCGACGCGCCGGGGCGGGAGCCGGGCGGCTCGGCCGTCCCGGCGGCGGAGGCCGCGCCGCCGCGCGCTGCCGGCCCCGGCGCGGAGCAGCCGCTCGCGGTCCGGATGCGTCCCCGCACGCTGGACGAGGTCGTCGGGCAGGGCCATCTGCTCGGCCCCGGCACCCCGATCCGGCAGCTCGTCGACCGGGACGTGCCGATGTCCCTGGTCCTGTGGGGCCCGCCGGGCACCGGGAAGACGACCCTCGCCACGGTCGTCAGCCGGGTCACCTCCCGCCGGTTCGTGGAGATCTCCGCGGTCACCGACGGCGTCAAGCGGGTCCGCGCCGAGATCGACCTGGCCCGCCGCGAGCTCGGCATGGCGGGCCGGCAGACGGTCCTGTTCGTCGACGAGGTCCACCGGTTCAACAAGGCCCAGCAGGACGCCCTGCTCCCCGCCGTGGAGAACCGCTGGGTGTCGTTCATCGGCGCCACCACCGAGAACCCGTTCTTCTCCGTCATCAGCCCGCTGCTGTCCCGCTCGCTGCTGCTCACGCTGGAGCCGCTCGGCGAGGACGACCTGCGCGAGGTGATCCGCCGCGCGCTCGCCGACGAGCGCGGCCTGGGCGGCGCGGTGACCCTCGACCCCGCCGCCGAGGACCACCTCGTCCGGCTCGCCGGGGGCGACGCCCGCCGCACGCTCACCTACCTGGAGGCGGCCGCCCTCGTCGTCGACGCCGGCGGCGTGATCGACGCCGGCGTGCTGGAGAAGGCCGTCGACCGGGCCGCCGTCCGCTACGACCGCGAGGGCGACCAGCACTACGACGTCATCAGCGCGTTCATCAAGAGCATCCGCGGCAGCGACGCCGACGCGGCGCTGCACTACCTCGCCCGCATGATCGAGGCCGGGGAGGACCCGCGGTTCATCGCCCGGCGGCTGATCGTGCACGCCAGCGAGGACGTCGGCATGGCCGACCCGACCGCGCTGCAGACCGCGGTGGCCGCCGCGCAGGCGGTGGAGTTCGTCGGGCTGCCCGAGGCCCGCATCAACCTGGCCCAGGCGGTGATCCACCTGGCCCTCGCGCCCAAGTCCAACGCGGTGATCACGGCGGTGGACGGGGCGCTCGGCGACGTCCGCAAGGGCCTGGCCGGGCCCGTCCCCGGGCATCTGCGCGACTCCCACTACAAGGGCGCCGCGAAGGTCGGGCACGGGCAGGGCTACCAGTACGCGCACGACCACCCCGGCGGCGTCGTCCGGCAGCAGTACGCGCCCGACTCGGTCGACGGGCGGGAGTACTATCGCCCGACCAGGCACGGCGCGGAGGCGCGGTTCACCGAGGTGCTCGCGCGGATCCGCTCCGTGCTGCGCGGCACCGGCGACCGGCGCTGATCGTTTCGACCGGGCCGGTGATACCGGCACAAGGCCGTGCCGACCGGTAAGGTCTGTCACGCCGTAACCGGCCCGAACCGTATTCGCACGAACGGAAAGCCCGATGCTCACTGGTGGACAGCTCGCAGGTCTCATCGTGGCCGTTTTCTGGGCGGTGCTCGTCGCGTTCATCGCGCTGACCCTGCTGAAGCTCTCCCGGCTCCTCGGGGAGGCCGGCAAGGTCGTCCGCGAGCTCGGCGACCAGGCCGCGCCCCTGCTGGACGACATGAGCCGCACGGTGCAGCGCGCCAACGAGCAGCTCGGCCGCACCGACGTCATCACCAAGCAGGTCGCCGGCGTCACCCAGAACGTCTCGGCCGTCACCACGGTCATGACCTCGGTCGTGGGCGGCCCGCTGGTGAAGGCCGCGGCCTTCTCCTACGGCGTCCGCAAGGCCCTCAAGAGCGACGGCGACGGGCGCGCGGCGTCCGGCCGGCCGCAGCTTCAGGCGCGCTCCCAGGGGAAGGGACGGCGATGAGGCGGCTGTTCTGGCTCTCGGTGGGCGCCGGGGCCGGCGTCTACGCCACGCACCGCGTCAAGCGGCGCGTGGAGGCGGTCGCGCGCAGCCTGTCCCCCGAGGGGGTGGCGATGCGCGCGGTGGCGACGGGGAAGGGCACCGGGGATCGGCTGAGGCATTTCGCGGCCGACGTCCGTACCGGTATGCAGGCCCGCGAAGAGGAGCTGCGCGAGGCCGTCCGCATGGACCAGGCTCCGCCGGACGCCGAGGTTCCCGGGCTGCGGGGGTCCCCGCCCCGCCGGGTGCTGAAGGCGCGATACACGATCATCGACGACGACAAGGATGGCCACTGATCATGGAGTCGGCAGAGGTCGCCCGCCGCTTCCTCGCATTCTTCGAGGAGCGCGGGCACACGGTGGTGCCCTCGGCCAGCCTGGTCGCCGAGGACCCGACCCTGCTGCTGGTCAACGCCGGCATGGTCCCCTTCAAGCCCTACTTCCTCGGGCAGCGCACGCCGCCGTCCGCCCGGATGACCAGCGCGCAGAAGTGCGTGCGGACGCCGGACATCGAGGAGGTCGGCAAGACCACCCGGCACGCCACGTTCTTCCAGATGCTGGGCAACTTCTCCATCGGCGACTACTTCAAGGAGCAGGCGATCCCGTTCGCCTGGGAGCTGCTGACCGCCTCCCGCGAGGACGGCGGCTTCGGCTTCCCCGAGGAGAAGCTGTGGGTCACCGTCTTCAAGGACGACGACGAGGCGCAGCGCATCTGGCACGACAAGGTCGGCGTCCCCCTCGACCGCATCCAGCGGCGCGGCATGGAGGACAACTTCTGGTCGATGGGCGTCCCCGGCCCGTGCGGGCCCTGCTCGGAGATCTACTACGACCGCGGCCCCGAGTACGGCCGCGAGGGCGGCCCCGTCGCCGACGAGGACCGCTACCTTGAGGTCTGGAACCTCGTCTTCATGCAGTACGAGCGGGGCCCGGGGGAGAGCAAGACCGACTTCCCGATCCTCGGCGACCTGCCCGCCAAGAACATCGACACCGGCATGGGCCTGGAGCGCATGGCGGCGATCCTGCAGGGCGTCGACAACATCTACGAGACCGACACCCTGTGGCGGGTCCTCGACCGCGCCGCCGGGCTGACCGGCGCCCGGTACGGCCGCGACCACCGCGCGGACGTGTCGCTGCGCGTCATCGCCGACCACGTCCGCAGCGGCACGATGATGGTCGCCGACGGCATCCGCCCCGGCAACGAGGGCCGCGGCTACGTGCTGCGCCGCATCCTGCGCCGCTCCATCCGCAACCTGCGGCTGCTCGGCGGCCAGGACGCCGGCCTCATGCACGAGCTGACCGCCGTCGCGATCGGCGCGATGGCCGAGCAGTACCCGGAGCTCGCGCGCACCGCGGCGAACATCCACACGGTCATCGACGCCGAGGAGGGCGCGTTCCTCCAGACGCTCCGCACCGGCACCGCGATCTTCGACACGGCGGTCGAGGAGACCAAGCGCTCCGGCGCCGCGACGCTGGCGGGCGAGCAGGCGTTCAAGCTGCACGACACCTACGGCTTCCCGATCGACCTCACCCTGGAGATGGCGTCCGAGCAGGGCCTGCGGGTCGACGAGGACGGCTTCCGCCGGCTCATGCAGGAGCAGCGGGACCGCGCGAAGAAGGACGCCCGCGACAAGAAGACCGGCAACCTCGACGTCTCCGTCCTGGACGAGCTGCTCACCGGCGCCGGCGGCAAGGTCGACTTCACCGGCTACGGCAGCCTCGCCGGCGACGCCCGCCTCGTCGGGCTCCTCGTCAACGGCGCCAACGCCCCCGCCGCCGGGGAGGGCACCGACGTCGAGGTCGTCCTCGACCGCACCCCGTTCTACGCCGAGGGCGGCGGCCAGCTCGCCGACCACGGCCTGATCCGGCTCGGCGGCGGCGCCGTCATCGAGGTCACGGACGTGCAGGCGCCCCTCGCGGGCCTCATCGTGCACCGCGGCCGCGTCCGCAGCGGCGAGGCGCAGGCGGGCGACACCGCCTACGCCGAGGTCGACGTGGAGCGGCGCCGCGCGATCTCCCGCTCGCACACCGCGACCCACCTGGTGCACGCCGGTTTCCGCCGCGCGCTCGGCGAGTCCGCCGCGCAGGCCGGCTCGGAGAACTCGCCCGGCCGGTTCCGGTTCGACTTCACCGCCTCCGGCGCCGTCCCGCCGAGCGTGCTGCGCGACGTCGAGGACGAGGTCAACGAGGTCCTGGTCGGCGACCTGGACGTGCGCGCCTTCCACACCTCGATCGACGAGGCCCGCGCGATGGGCGCGCTCGCGCTGTTCGGCGAGAAGTACGGCGACGAGGTCCGCGTCGTCGAGGTCGGCGACTACTCCCGCGAGCTGTGCGGCGGCACCCACGTCGCCCGCTCCGGGCAGCTCGGCCTGGTCAAGGTGCTGGGCGAGGCGTCGATCGGCGCCGGCGTCCGCCGCGTCGAGGCCCTCGTCGGCATCGACGCGTTCCGGTTCCTCGCCCGCGAGAGCGTCCTGGTCGCGCAGCTCGCCGAGCAGATGAAGGCCCGCAAGGAGGAGCTCCCCGAGCGGATCTCCGGCGTCGTCACCCGGCTGCGGGACGCCGAGAAGGAGCTGGACAGGCTCCGCTCCCAGCAGGTCCTCGCGATCGCCGGCTCGCTGGCCGACGGCGCGCGGGACGTGCACGGCACCGCGTTCGTCGGCCACCGCGCCCCGGACGGCACCGGTGCCGACGACCTGCGCAAGCTCGCCGTCGACGTGCGCGGCCGGCTGACGGCCCGGCCCGCCGTCGTGATGGTCGCCGGCGTGCCGAAGGACCGTCCCGTCGTGGTCGTCGCCGTCACCGAGGGCGCGCGCGGGCGCGGCCTCAAGGCGGGCGCCCTCGTCGGCCTGGCCGCCAAGGCGCTCGGCGGCGGAGGCGGCGGCAAGGACGACCTGGCGCAGGGCGGCGGCGCGAACCCCGCGGCCGTCGGCGACGCGCTCGCCGCCGTCGAACGAGCCGTAGGGGCCGCGTGAGCCCGGCACGACGGGGTAGGCGACCGGAGCCCATGCCATGAGGCGGGGCGTCCGGTTGGGGGTCGATGTGGGGAGCGTGCGGGTCGGGGTCGCCAAGTGCGACCCCGGCGGGATCCTCGCCTCCCCGCTGGAGACCGTGAAGAGCGGCAAGGGCGACATCGACCGGCTCGTGGCGCTCGCCGCCGAGTACGAGGCGATCGAGGTCGTCGTCGGGCTGCCGACGTCGTTGTCGGGCCGCGAGGGCCCGGCGGCGCGGACGGCCCGCAGGTTCGCGGCCATGCTCGCGGACCGTCTTCCCCCGGGGACGGTCCGGCTCCACGACGAGCGGCTCACCACCGTCACCGCCGAGAGCGGGCTGCGGGCCGGGGGAGTACATGGTCAAGCGAGGCGCAAGGTCGTCGACCAGGCCGCCGCGGCGGTCCTGCTGCAGGCGGCCCTCGACGCGGAACGGTTGACTGGGCACCCCCCAGGAGAGATCGTCCGGGGGAGCTCATGAACGATGTGGACCTCTTCTCCGACCCGTACGGCGACGGGCGGCAGCAGGGCGAGCGGTACGGCAGGCGGGACCAGCGGCGCGTCCGCAAGCGGCAGAAGCGCCGCAGGCGCAACGGCCGCGCCGCGGCCCTGTTCGCGATGGCGTTCCTGGTGGCGGTGTTCGGCACCGGCGGCGTCCTCGGCTTCGCCTGGCTCGACGACAAGTGGCACCCGCCGGACTTCGAGGGGCAGGGCTCCGGCGCCGTCACGGTCCAGATCAAGGAGGGCGCCAGCGGCTCGGTGATCGGCCTGACGCTGGAGCGGCACCGCGTCGTCAAGAGCGCCCGCGCGTTCGTGAAGGTCTACACCAAGGAGACCCGCGCCTCCAGCGTCCAGCCGGGCTTCTACCAGATGCGGCTGGAGATGTCGTCGGCGGCGGCGATGGCGCTGCTGCTGAACCCGAAGTCGCGGGCCGGGAACCAGATCACGATCCCCGAGGGCAGGCGGGCCGTCGAGACCTACCAGCTGCTGGCGAAGAAGACCGGGATCTCGGTGAAGGAGTTCCAGGCCGCCGCGAAGAAGGGGAAGGCGCTCGGGCTGCCGGAGTACGCGAACGGCAAGGTCGAGGGGTACCTGTACCCGGGCCGCTACGACCTCGACCCGAACGGCTCGGCCGAGCAGATCCTCAAGCAGATGGTGGACCGGTTCAACGAGGAGGCGAGCAGCACCGACCTCGTCGCCAAGGCGCGCAAGGCGCGGATGAACCCGGCGACGGTCGTCACGCTCGCCAGCCTCGTCCAGGCCGAGGGCGGCAAGCCCAGCGACCTGCCGAAGATCTCCCGGGTGATCTACAACCGGGTGAAGAAGGGCATGAAGCTGCAGTTCGACACCACGGTGCTGTACGCGCTGAACGAGCGGAGGCTGACGGTCACCGAGAAGGACCTGCTGACCCCGTCCCCGTACAACACCTACCTGCACACGGGCCTGCCGCCCGGCCCGATCGCCAACCCGGGCCCGGACGCCATCGAGGCGGCGCTGGCCCCGGCGGACGGGACGTGGCTGTTCTTCATCGCCACCGACCCGACGAACAAGGTCACCAAGTTCGCCACCACCGAGGAGGAGCGGCTGCGGATCGAGAAGGAGTTCCGGGCGTGGCAGAAGGCGCACCCGGGCCAGTGACCGCATCCGAACCGGTGACGGGGGAGACGGGCCGCCGGGCCGCGGTGCTCGGGTCGCCGATCGCGCATTCGCTGTCGCCGGTGCTGCACCGCGCGGCCTACGCGGCGATGGGCCTGGACGGCTGGTCCTACGAGGCGATCGAGTGCGCCGAGGGCGGCCTCGCCGGGCTGCTGGACGGCCTCGGCCCGCGGTGGGCGGGCCTGTCGCTGACCATGCCGCTCAAACGGGTCGCGCTGGACCTCGCCGACTCGGTGTCCGACCTCGCGGTGAAGGTCGGCGGCGCGAACACCATCGTGCTGCGGGACGGGCGGCGCCGCGCCGACAATACCGACGTGCACGGCATCGAGGCGGCCCTCACCGAGGCCGGCGTCAAGGCGCCGCCGTCGGTGCTGGTGCTGGGCGGCGGCGCCACCGCCGGGTCCGCGCTCGCCGCGCTCGCCCGGCTCGGCACGACCGAGGCGGTGCTCGCCGCGCGGGCGCCGGAGCGCGCCGCCGGCGCGGCGCGGGTGGGGGAGCGGTTCGGGCTCGCGGTCCGGGTGGTGCCGCTCGACCGGGTGACCGCGCACCTGCCCGCGGAACTGGTGGTGTCGACGCTGCCGGGCCGGGCGGGCGACGGGTTCGCCGGACCGGTCGCCGCGTCCGGCGCGGCGCTGTTCGACGTGGTGTACGCGCCCTGGCCGACGGCGCTCGCCGCGGCGGTCGAGCGGGCCGGCGGGACGGTCGTCGGCGGGTTCGCGATGCTCCTGCACCAGGCCGTCCGGCAGGTGGCGCTGATGACCGGCCGCGACGACGTGCCGGTGGCGGCGATGCGCGCCGCCGGGGAGGCCGAGCTCGCCCGCCGCGGCTGACCCGTCCGCGCCGTCAGGGCGGGGCGGGCGGCGGGCCGCGCGGGGTGCGGCGCCGCTTCGCCGACTCGTCGATGCCGGTGAGGACGATCGGCAGGATCACGCTCAGCCAGAAGTCCTTCCAGCCCCACAGGCCGGCGGCGACGCCGAGCACGCTGGCGGCGCAGACGAGGCTCAGCAGGTGCGCCGCCCAGTGCCGCCGCGCGAACCCCACCGGGTCGACGGGCCTGCGGTGCGGGAGGAGGTCGCCCAGCGGGCGATCCCGCGCGTGGGACCGCTGCACGACGGTCGCGTCCGGCAGCCAGTGCAGGATGTCGGCGCTCCCGGCGAGCGGGACGCGGGACAGCGCGATCAGCGTCTCCAGCCGCCACCACAGCGTCCATAGCGAGGTGCGCCCGCCGCCGGGGCCGCCGTTCCAGCGCGGATCGGTGAACTCGCCGCGCACCAGCGTCCGGAACGCCCGCGCGATCACCGGCCCGTGCGGGCCGCGTGGGTCCCGCAGCAGCGCGGTCAGCGCGATCGGCAGCCCGTAGTGCCAGAGGGCGAGCCGCCACACCGGTTCCGGCCCGTCCGGCGCCGCCTCGGAGTCGCGAGGGCCGGCGCAGTGGGGTGCGACGTCGTAGGTCTCGATCCATATGTGGTCGTCGTCGGGGTCGAGGTGCTCCAGCAGCCAGTCGTAGGCGTCCAGCAGCCGCTCGGTCCGCAGTTCCGGGCGCGCCTCGGCCAGGGTCACCAGCGCGAACGCGGTGTGGGTGACGGTGGGCCGGGACGCCGGCGTCGGCCCCCAGCCGGGCCGGTGCGCGGTCCGGTCGGCGGTCAGCCACTCCACGCCCCGGCCGACCGCCTGGTCGTAGGGGTTGAGCTGGCTGAGCGCGCGCAGCGCCAGGCACGTCAGCCACACCCGGGACGGGCAGCCGTGCAGCGAGCCCCAGCCGCCGTCGGGGTTCTGGTTGCGCAGCAGCCACCGGTAGGCGCGCCCGGTGTCGGGCGCGTCGTCGCGCAGGTCGCAGCGGGCGCGGGCGAGGAACCGCGCGATCCAGCCGGTCGCCTCCACCACCGGCATGCCGAGGCTGGTCTTGGTGGCCCAGCCGCCGTCGCGCAGCCCGTCGCCGGAGCGGGTCTGCCGGGCGGCGAGGAGGGCCAGGCCGTCGTCGAAGTACTCGAAGGGACGTCCCGCCTCCACGAACGCCATCAGCCCGAGCGCCGTCGCGGTGGTGCCCGGCTCGGGGCGCGCCAGCTCGTGGTACCAGCCGCCGCCGGTGCCGAGCGCGGGCGCGTAGGTGTCGCGCAGCACGTCGAGCGACTCGTCCAGCCGGGTCTGGAGCACGGCCATGTCGACGGCCGGGACGCCGGGGCCGGGTCGCCGGCGCCGTCCCGGCATGGCGGCGGGAGGGTCGGCGCGGGGGGCCGGTGCGGGGAGGGGAGGCGGTGTCTGGTCCACGATGTAGCCTTCTATCCCCTTTCTTCCCGCTAGGACAGACTTTGTATCCGATGGGTGCCATGTCGGTATCCATGGGTCGCTGCTCCGCCGGTGCCGGGCAGTCTGGAGGGGAGCGGTCCCCCGTTCCGTGGTGCCTGGAGGAGGCTTGGCCGAGCCGACGGCGTGGAACGAGCCCGGTCACGACTGCGTCCTGTGCCCGCCGCTGCGCTTCCGGTTCAACGGCATGGCCGGCCTCCCCGGCGAGTCCGGCGTGATCGCCGCCGACGGGGACTTCCTCCTCATCCCGGACGTGGCCCCCCTCACCGAGGGGCACGTGCTGCTGGTGACCCGCGACCACTACCAGTGCGCGGGGGAGTTCGGCCGCACCATGTGGGAGCGCGCGCTCCGGTGGCGCGACCGCGTCGCCCGCCTCTACCGCGCGGCCTACGGGAGTGGCGAGCTGCTGCTGTTCGAGCACGGCCCGGCGACTCCGCAGGGCGGCGGCGCGTGCATCGACCACGCGCACTGGCACCTCCTGCCCGGAACCCCGGGGATCCGCGCGGTGGTGGAGCGGCGGGGCCGCCCCGGGGCGCCCGCCGGGCGGGCCGCCCTCCGCGCGTACGCGCGCAGCGGCCGCTCCTACCTCCTGATCGAGGAGGACGAGGTCATGACCGTCCACCCGGGGGACGGGGTGCGGAGCCAGTTCCTGCGCTGGGCCGTGACGGCCGCCGGCCCGGGCGGGACGTGGCGCTGGCAGGAGACCTTCGGCCTGCCCGGCAGCAGGCGGCGCTTCCTGCGGACGCTCGGGGCGCTGCGCGCCGCGCAGGCCGTCCTCCCGCCCGGCGATCAGCCCTCCGACAGCCACCAGTAGAGCTCGGACGAGGCCAGCCGGTCCCCGAACCCGTCGCGCTCCGCGCCATCGGCGTAACCGGTGGCGTACTCCACCGGCGGCTCTCCCCGCCGGTGGGCGAGCACGCGCTCCAGGGACGTCGGGCCGAACCGCAGCAGCCACAGCGGGCGGCCCGGCACCGCGCGGTCCAGGGCGGGGAGCAGCTCCCGCACCCCGTCGCCGCCGGCCGGCGCCGGGCGTCCGAGCAGGCGCGCCAGCGTGGGCGCCTCCGCGAAGACGAGGCCCGCGCGCGCCAGCATCGGCAGCACGCCGGACGCCGGGAGGCGGGCGTCGATGTCGTGCGGGACGAGGTCGAACGCGAACCGCGTCCCGGCCGCCTCCGCGATGCGCGCCGCCTCTTCCAGCGCCGCCCGCGACGTCGGGGACAGCAGCGAGTAGCCGTCGGCGACCAGCACGTCCGCGTCCGCGATCGCGGCCGACGCCGCCGCGGCCTCCGCCGTGGTGAGCCGGCGCCCGGGCGGCTCGTCCCGGACGACCAGCAGCCGCACGCCCGGACCGCCGCCGGGGCCGCCGCCCGGGTCGTCGCGCAGCATGACCGAGACGCCGTTCGGCGCGCCCGCCTCGACGCACAGGTGGTCGCGGGCGCCGATCCGGCGCAGCTCCCGGCGGATCACCGGCGTGTAGTCGTCGTCCCCGACCTTCGCCAGCACCCCCACCCGGGCGAAGCGGCGGGCCGCGCACCGGGCCAGGTTGACCGCCGTGCCCGCGACCACGGCCCGCGCGGGGGCGTAGCAGAGCCGGTCGGCGCCGAGATCGGCGAACCGGACGCCCGGCAGCGGCGCGCGGACCTCGATCCCGGCGTCCCCGATGACGAGCAGGGCGAACCGGCGCTCGGCGGCGCCGTCGAGTCCCGGCCACTCGGCGGGCGATCGGGACGGGGCCATGGCGCGGGCGGTCAGCCGGGCGGGAGCAGGAACGCCCGCATCACCGGGCGCAGGCTCGGGATCAGCTCGTACGCGCCGAGCTCGGCCGGCGGCACCCAGGCGCAGCCGTCCAGATGGTCGCCGGCGTCCTGGTTGGCCAGGGTGGTGTCGAGCGTCACCGGCCGGCAGCGGCGCGCCGCCGCGACGACGCGGATCTGGCCGCCGCGCGGCCCGCGGCCCGGCATGTACCACTGCCACAGATGGAACGGCGGGCCCGGATCGATCTTGAGGCCGACCTCCTCCCAGACCTCCCGGCGGATGTGGTCGTCGAGGTCGGGGTCGGCGCCCACCTCCAGCCGCCCGCCCGGCACCTCCCAGCGGCCCGGGTGGAACGGGTCGGACGCGGACTTGCGGATCAGCAGCAGCCGCCCGCCGGACACGATGAACGCCTTCTGCGCGAACTGCAGCGTGATCGGCGGCAGGGCGGTGAGGGGGCCGGGGGCGCCGGCCTCGACCGAGGGCATCGCGGGGACAACCTCCCTGCTGCCGACCCCACCGGGCCGTCTCCGCTCCACCGTAACAACCCCGGCCGTGCGCGCCGAGACGCCCGCCCGGCCACAACATGCTCACCTCCACGGACCGCCGCCGGAGCCGCCGAGGAGCCGCCGAGCGGCCACCGTGGAGCCGCCGCGGGCGGGACGGGGAATGCCCGGGTGCCCGAAGCGGTTGACGTGGGTGTCGTACCTCACCAAGACACCAGCTCATGCCGGGCGTCGAGCGACCGTTCCGGTATGGCGCGGCCCGTCCCGGCGGGTGGTAGTCTTGGTGGCTGACCGGCCCTGTGCGCGCGATCCCGGTGATCGTGTGCGTGGGGCGCTCAAGCGGAGGCCACCTCCCACCTGACCGGCCGAGGCCGCGGTTCCTGCTCGCCGCCCGTACAGGGCGGCATCGCCGGAGCCCGCGGTGACAGTCTGGGGCGACCCAGACCTCTGAGGCCGGTGGGTATCGGTCCGGCGAACGGGCGTTTGCGCGTCCGTGTCGCCGTCGTCCCCGGGCGGTTCGTCCGCCCAGGGCGACCGAAGGTGGCCCCGTGCGTGAGTCGTGCGGGGCTTTTCTCGTGGAAGCCCCGGGGTACGACCGGTCCAACGAACTTATGGAACGGCCCCAAGGAGGTCCCATCAGCGCCGAACCGCGTATCAACGACCGCATTCGCGTGCCCGAGGTCCGGCTCGTCGGCCCGAACGGCGAACAGGTGGGCATCGTGCCCATCGCCAAGGCCCTTGAACTCGCGCGTGAGTCGGACCTCGACCTCGTCGAGGTGGCGCCCACCGCGCGTCCGCCCGTCGCGAAGCTCATGGACTACGGCAAGTTCAAGTACGAGTCCGCGATGAAGGCGCGTGAGGCGCGGAAGAACCAGGCGCACACGGTCATCAAGGAGATCAAGCTCCGCCCGAAGATCGACCCGCACGACTACGAGACCAAGAAGGGTCACGTGGTGCGGTTCCTGAAGGCCGGGGACAAGGTGAAGGTCACGATCATGTTCCGCGGTCGTGAGCAGTCCCGTCCCGAGCTCGGTTACCGGCTGCTGCAGCGGCTCGCCGACGACGTCGAGGAGCTCGGCTTCGTCGAGTCGCGGCCCAAGCAGGACGGCCGGAATATGATCATGGTGCTCGGTCCGCACAAGAAGAAGACGGCCCGCGGGCAGGAGGCCGAGACCACCGCCTGACGGCCGTCGCGGGACGGCCTCGCGGCGGTCCCGCCACCGCGGCCTCGCGGTTGGGCGGGGTCGCGGCGCACGTACATTGAAGCCTGACCGGGCGCGTCCACGGAGTTCCGTGCGGTGCGCCGATCAGGCGCGCCCCCGTGCGGCACGGCACGGGGGCCGGGACAGAGGGAGACGACGGCGACCATGCCGAAGACGAAGACCCACAGTGGTGCCAAGAAGCGCTTCAAGCTGACCGGCTCCGGCAAGGTGATGCGCCGCCGCGCCAACAAGAACCACCTGCTCGAGCACAAGCCGTCCAAGCGGACGCGCCGGCTCTCCGGCCCGGCCGTGGTGGCCGACGCCGACGCCAAGAACATCAAGAAGCTGCTGCGCAAGTAGCACTCGACCAGGAACATCAGCGACCGGCCGAGGCCCGAGGCCCCGGCCCCCACGAAGGAGTCAGCACGTGGCACGCGTGAAGCGGGGCGTCAACGCCGCCAAGAAGCGTCGGGTCGTCCTGGAGCGGTCGAGCGGCTACCGCGGTCAGCGTTCGCGCCTGTACCGCAAGGCCAAGGAGCAGCAGCTCCACTCGATGACCTACGCCTTCCGGGACCGCAAGGACCGCAAGGGCCAGTTCCGCCGGCTGTGGATCCAGCGGATCAACGCGGCGGCCCGCGCCAACGGCATCACCTACAACCGGTTCATCCAGGGCCTGAAGGCGGCCGAGATCGAGGTCGACCGCCGCATGCTCGCCGAGCTGGCCGTGAACGACGCGGCGGCGTTCGCCGCGCTCGTCCAGGTCGCCAAGGACGCGCTCCCGGCCGAGGGTTCGGAGGCCGCCTGAGCCGGGCGACCGGCACACGGGCGAGCACAGCGACATGGCGGGCCGCGAGCTGACCTCTCTCCGATCACCACGGGTGAAGGCCGCTCGGCGGCTCGCCAAACGCGCCTTCCGGCGCCGTGAGAACCGCTTCCTCGCCGAGGGCCCGCAGGCGGTGCGGGAGGCTCTGCGGATCCCGGGCGGGCTCGCCGAGCTGTTCACCACCGCCGAGGCGGAGGCCCGCCACCCCGAGCTGGTGCTCGCCGCCGAGCGCGCCGGCGCGCCGGTGCTGCGGGTCAGCGGAGAGGTCATGGCCGAGCTGGCCCAGACCGTCACCCCGCAGGGGCTGCTCGCGGTCTGCGGGTTCGTCGACGTCCCGCTCGGCAAGGCCCTTGAGGCTGGGCCGCGGCTGGTGACCGTCCTCGCGCACGTCCGCGACCCCGGCAACGCCGGCACGGTGCTGCGCACCGCCGACGCCGCCGGGTCGGAGACGGTCGTGTTCACCGACGCGTCCGTCGACCCCTACAACGGCAAGTGCGTGCGCGCCTCGGCTGGCAGCCTGTTCCACCTGCCGGTCGTCACCGGCCCCCGGTTCGACACGCTGATCCCGGAGCTGAAGCGCGCTGGCCTCACCGTCCTCGCCGCCGACGGCGCGGGCGAGCGGACCCTGGACGACGCGATCGACACGGGGCTGCTCGCGCGCCCCACCGCGTGGGTGTTCGGGAACGAGGCGTGGGGGCTCCCCGACGAGATACTCCGGCACGTCGACGAGGTCGTCCGCGTGCCCATCCACGGCAGGGCCGAGAGCCTGAACCTGGCGACGGCCGCGGCCGTATGCCTCTACGCCTCGGCGCGCGCCCAGCGCGGGACGTGACGCGCGTACGCGACGGCGGTCGCGGAGGTTCACTCCATTCCGTGATCGGATGGCCGCAAGCGGTCGCCTTGGGCACCGCTTCCCGGCCGGTGAGCTGGGAGGATGGACCGCGCACCGGCGGTCGGCGGGGGGCCTGCCGCCGGACGGGGCTCATCCGCAGGTAGGAGCCGGATCAGGGACCGGCGGGGGATCAATGCCGCTCCGTCCGGTGCCTACCGTGTTGATCAGTGCGTTGACCAGTGCGTTGACCAGGGGCGGCAGGGTGCCGTGCAGAGTTGGGGGCGAACGTGATGACCGAGGAGACCAGGCCGGCCCGCAGGACGGGCCGGCGCGCGCCGCAGGTGCGGTGCCGCGCGGGGGCGGGCGCGCCGCCCGCCGTCCCGGCCGGCGGCCCCGTGCGGGCCGCGGCCGCGGACCTGGCGATCGAGGTCGCCCGGGTGCGCGGCGGCACGGCCGTCGTCACGGTGGCCGGCGAGATCGACCTGCGCACGGCCGGCGTGCTGCGCGACCGGCTCGTCGAGCTGCACGGGCGGCTGCCCGGGACGGGCCCGCGGCGGCTGGTGGCCGACTTCACCGGCGTGCTGTTCTGCGACGCCGCCGGGCTCGGTGCCCTGGTCGCCGCGCACAACCAGATCGCGGCGGACGGCGGCGAGATCGTCCTCGCCGGGGTCCGGCCCGCCCAGCTGCGGCTGCTGCGCATCACCGGGCTGCACCGGCTGTTCGCGATCCACGCCGCCGCGGACGACGTCTGGGCCGCCCCCGGGCCGCCCGCCGCGTCCCGGTGAGTCCGGCCGTCGGCGCTGGTGAGGGTGCCTCCGGACGGGGCGCCACCCCGTCCGCAAGGCCACACAAGCCTTGCCGCGGGGCGGTTTCCGGGTCCCGCAAGGTGGCCGACTCCGGCTAGAGTCTCTTTTCGACAGGCCGCGTTCTCATCGGTGTTCTGGAGGCCGCTGTGGGCGGAGAGGAGTCCCCTCCCGTGGCCGCGCGCGTACCCGAGCAGGGGTCCGGGCCGGCCGCCGAGTGGGACGCCGCCGACGACCTGCCCGACGGGCTGATGGTCGCCGGCCGGGACGCCCGCGTGCTGGTGTTCAACACCGCCGCCGCGCGGATCACCGGGATCGCCGCCGAGTCCGCCGTGGGCCGCGACTTCCGCGACGTCCTGCCGCTGCACGACGCCGAGGGGCGCGACTGGTGGAAGTGCCTGGCCCCCTACGACGGGCTGTGCACCCGCACCCGGCACCCCGAGCGGGTGCTGTTCCTGCCCGGCGGCACCGAGGTGCTGGTGACGGCCGCGTACCGGCGCGACGGCGAGCGCCGGGTGGAGCGGTTCACGGTGTGCCTGCGCGACGCCCTGCAGCGCGCCCGGCAGGAGCGCGACCGCGCCGACCTCGTCTCCACCGTGGCGCACGAGCTGCGCTCCCCGCTCACCAGTGTGAAGGGGTTCACCGCGACCCTGCTCGCCAAGTGGCACCGCTTCAACGACGACCAGAAGCGGGTGATGCTGGAGACCGTCAACGCCGACGCCGACCGGGTCACCCGGCTGATCACCGAGCTGCTGGACGTGTCCCGCATCGAGGCGGGGCGGCTGGAGATGCGCCGCCAGGTCGTCGACGTCCCCGGCGAGGTCCGCAAGATCATCGCGGGCCGGGTCGCGGCCGGCGAGGCGCCGGACCGGTTCCGCTTCGAGACGCGCGGCGAGCTGCCGGAGATGTGGCTCGACCCGGACAAGATGGACCAGATCCTCGGCAACCTCGTGGAGAACGCGGTGCGGCACGGAGCGGGTACCGTCACCATCATGGTGGAGCCGGACGCGCACAAGGAGGGGGCCGCCGTGTCGGTACGCGACGAGGGCGAGGGCATCCCGCCCGAGGCCGCCCAGCGCGTCTTCCGGCAGTTCTGGCGCGGTCCGGGCGGCAACCGCCGCGGCGGTACCGGGCTCGGGCTCTACATCGTCAAGGGCCTGGTCGAGGCGCACGGCGGCGTGATCACCGTGCGGCGGGCGCCCGGCGGCGGCGCCGAGTTCCGATTTACCGTGCCCGCAGGGGCCCCCGACTACGCCGGCTGACCGGCGCACGCCGCCGCCGCGCCGCGGCACCGGGCCCCTGGACGGGCCAGCGCGTCACGCGCACGCTTTCCGGATCTTCACCGCCCGCGCACTAGACTGCGGGCGTCCCACGCCGACCGGAGTCGATCACACCACCATGTCTGCACCCAATAAGTCCTATGACCCTGTCGAGGTGTCCGTGCTGCAGCCCGAGGAGCTGGACCGGGCCCGTGCCGCGGCGCTCGCCGCGATCGCCGCGGCCGCCGACCTCGACGCACTGAAGCAGGTCCGCCTGGCGCACGCCGGCGACCGCTCGCCGCTGGCCCTCGCCAACCGCGAGATCGGCGCGCTGCCGCCCGCGGCCCGCGCCGACGCCGGCAAGCGCATCGGCGCCGCCCGCGGCGCGGTCTCCGCGGCGCTGAAGGAGCGCCAGGCCGAACTGGAGGAGGAGCGCGACCAGCGCGTCCTCGTCGAGGAGACCGTCGACGTCACCCTCCCGTGGGACCGCGCCCCGCGCGGCGCCCGCCACCCGCTGACCACGATGCAGGAGCGGATGGCCGACGTCTTCGTCTCCATGGGCTTCGAGGTCTCCGAGGGCCCCGAGGTCGAGGCGGAGTGGTTCAACTTCGACGCGCTCAACTTCCTGCCCGACCACCCGGCCCGCACCATGCAGGACACGTTCTTCGTGGAGTCGGAGGAGTCCGGCCTGGTGATGCGCACGCACACCTCGCCGATGCAGATCCGGTCGCTGCTGTCGCGGGAGCTGCCCGTGTACGTGGTGGCGCCGGGCCGCACGTTCCGCACCGACGAGCTGGACGCCACGCACAGCCCCGTCTTCCACCAGCTGGAGGGCCTCGCCGTCGACGAGGGCCTGACGATGGCCGACCTGCGCGGCGGCATCGACGCGTTCGTCACCGGCATGTTCGGCAAGGGGCTGAAGACGCGGTTCCGGCCGTCGTACTTCCCGTTCACCGAGCCGTCCGCCGAGGTGGACATGCAGTGCTTCGTGTGCCGGGGCGCGTCCGCCGAGCCCGGCGCCGAACCGTGCCGGACGTGCGGCTCGGAGGGCTGGATCGAGCTGGGCGGCTGCGGCATGGTCAACCCGCGGGTGCTGGTCGCCTGCGGTGTCGACGCGGACCGCTACAGCGGCTGGGCGTTCGGGCTGGGCGTCGAACGGACGCTGATGTTCCGGCACGGCGTGGAGGACATGTACGACATGGTGGAGGGCGACGTCCGGTTCACCCTCCCGTTCGGGATGGAGATCTGATGCGGGCCCCGCTTTCCTGGCTGCGCGAGTACGTCGAGCTGCCCGCCGGCGTCACGGGCCGGGCGCTCGCCGCCGAGCTGATCGCGGCCGGCCTGGAGGTCGAGACCGTCGAGCAGGCGGGCGCCGACCTCACCGGCCCGCTCGTCGTCGGCGAGGTCCTGGAGATCGAGGAGCTGACCGGCTTCAAGAAGCCGATCCGCTACTGCCGGGTGGACGTCGGCGACGCCAACGGCACCGGTGAGCCGCAGAGCATCGTGTGCGGCGCGACCAACTTCGCGGTGGGCGACCGCGTCGTGGTGATCCTGCCCGGCGGGGTGCTGCCCGGCGGGTTCCGGATCGGCGCGCGCAAGACCTACGGGCACCTGTCCGAGGGCATGATCTGCTCGGTCAGCGAGCTGGGCATCGGCGAGGACCATAGCGGCATCCTCGTCCTGCCGCGGGACACGCCCGTCGGCGCGGACGCGATCGGGCTGCTCGGGCTGCGCGACGACGTCCTCGACATCGCCGTCACACCCGACCGCGGCTACGCCCTGTCGATCCGCGGCATCGCCCGCGAGGCCGCCACCGCCTACGACGTCCCGTTCAAGGACCCCGCGGACGTGGAGCTCCCCGCCACGACCGGGCCGGGCGGAGCGGATCCCTCGAAGGACGGCGGGCGGGGGCTGGAGGACGGTGCGGCGTATCCGGCGAGCATCGGCGACTCCGGCGCGTGCGACCGGTTCGTGCTGCGGGAGGTGCGCGGGTTCGATCCGGACGCGGCGACGCCGCTGTGGATGCGGGTCCGCCTGCACCGCGCCGGGATGCGTCCGGTGTCGCTGGCCGTGGACATCACCAACTACCTGATGCTGGAGCTCGGCCAGCCGCTGCACGCCTTCGACCGGGGCAAGCTCACCGGCCCGATCGTGGTGCGGCGCGCCGCGCCCGGCGAGCAGCTGGAGACGCTCGACCACGTCAAGCGGGCCCTCGACCCCGACGACATCCTCATCACCGACGCGTCGGGGCCGATCTCGATGGCCGGCACGATGGGCGGGCTCGCCACCGAGATCGACGAGCGGTCGGCCGACATGGTCATCGAGGCCGCGCACTTCGACGCGATGGGCACCGCCCGGATGAGCCGCCGCCACCGGCTGCACAGCGAGGCGTCGCACCGGTTCGAGCGGGGCGTCGACCGCGAACTGCCGCTGTACGCCTCGTACCGGGCCGTTCAGCTGCTCGCCGAGCTGGGCGGCGCGCAGATCGTGCCGGGCGTGACGCACGCCGAGGCGCCGGTCGAGCCGGTCACCGTCACGATGCCCGCCGGGCACCCCGACAAGGTCGCGGGCGTGTCCTACGGGCGGGACGCGGTCGTCCGGCGGCTGGAGCAGGTCGGCTGCGCGGTCGCCGGGGACGACGTCCTGACGGTGACGCCGCCGTCGTGGCGTCCCGACCTGACCGACCCGAACGACCTCGCCGAGGAGGTCATCCGGCTCGAGGGCTACGAGGACATCCCGGCCAGGGCGCCGCGTCCCGCCGCCGGCCAGGGCCTGACCGCGCGGCAGCGGCTGCGCCGCCGCGTGGGCCGCGCCCTCGCCGGCGCCGGCTACGTCGAGGCGCTGGCCTTCCCCTTCATCGCCGAGAAGGACCTGGACGGCCTGCAACTGCCCGCCGGGGACGCCCGCCGCCGCACGCTGCGCCTGGCGAACCCGCTGTCGGAGCAGGAGCCGCTGCTGCGCACCACGCTGCTGCCGGGCCTGCTGAAGGTCCTGGCGCTGAACGTGGGGCGCGGCTTCGGCGACGCCGCCCTGTTCGAGCTCGGCGTGGTGTTCCGGCCGCGCCCGGACGCCCCGGACGCCGCGCCGCGCCTGGCCGTGGACCGCGGCCCGACGGCCGACGAGATCACCCGTCTCGAGGCGGCGCTGCCCGACCAGCCGCACCGGGTGGCGGTCGTGCTGTCCGGCGACCGGGAGCCGACCGGCTGGTGGGGCGAGGGGCGCCCGGCGGTGTGGGCGGACGCGGTCGAAGCCGCCCGCATCGTGGCCCGGGAGGCGGGCGTGGAGCTGGCGGTCAAGGCCGACCGGCACGCGCCGTGGCACCCGGGCCGCTGCGCCGCGCTGTACGCCGGCGACACCCTCG
>NZ_JBEYTW010000113.1:0-28609 GCF_040643275.1 Spirillospora sp. NPDC047418 | reverse complement strand
CGGTGGCCCAAACGCCACCCCCCGCCCCCCCCCTGTTTGCCGGGGGGGGTTTTTTTTTTTTCGCCCAAAAAAAAAAAAAACACGCCGCAAGTCAACGCATCTGGTGCGGGTGGGCTGGTCGTTTTAGAAGGAGATCTCTTATGGCTGAGGCCGTCATTGTCGATGCCGTCCGGACGCCGGTCGGCAAGCGCTACGGCGCCCTGTCCGGGCTGCACCCGGCGCAGTTGCTGGGGGCGGCGCAGCGCGGGCTGCTCGAACGCGCCGGCGTCGACGCGGCGACGGTCGGGCAGGTCGTCGGCGGCTGCGTGACGCAGGCGGGGGAGCAGTCCAACAACGTGACCCGCAACGCGTGGCTGTACGCGGGGCTGCCCTACACGTCGGCGTGCACGACGATCGACTGCGCGTGCGGGTCGTCCCAGCAGGCCGTGCACATGATCGCCGGGCTGATCGCGTCCGGGGCGATCGACACCGGCATCGGCTGCGGCGTCGAGGCGATGAGCCGGGTGTTCCTCGGGCAGGCGCTCACCCCCGAGACCGGCAGCCCCGCGCCCGCGGGCTGGGAGATCGACTACCCCGACCAGTTCACCGCCGCCGAGCGCATCGCGAAGAAGCGCGGCATCACCCGCGCGGACGCCGACGCGCTCGGGCTGGCGTCGCAGGCCAAGGCCAAGGCGGCGTGGGAGGACGACCGGTTCGCCGGGCAGATCCTCCCGGTCGAGGCGCCCGTCATGACCAGGGAGGGCCCGACCGGGGAGACCGCCGTGGTCACCCGCGACCAGGGGCTGCGCGACACGACCGCCGAGGCGCTCGCCGGGCTCAAGCCGGTCATTCCGGACGGTATCCACACCGCCGGCAACTCGTCCCAGATCAGCGACGGGGCCGCCGCGGTGCTGCTGATGTCGGCCGAGCGGGCCGCCGGGCTGGGGCTGCGGCCGCGCGCCCGGATCGTCGCGTCCGGGATGGTCGGGTCCGACCCGTACTACCACCTGGACGGGCCGATCGACTCGACGCGGCACGTCCTGGAGCGGGCGGGCATGAAGCTGTCCGACATCGACCTTGTCGAGATCAACGAGGCGTTCGCGTCGGTCGTGCTGTCGTGGGCGACGGTGCTGGACGCCGACATGGACAAGGTCAACGTCAACGGCGGCGCCATCGCGCTCGGCCACGCGGTCGGCTCGACCGGCGCCCGCCTCATCACCCAGGCCGTGAACGAGCTGGAACGGTCCGACAGGTCGACCGCCCTCGTCACGATGTGCGCGGGCGGCGCGCACTCCACGGCCACCATCATCGAACGGATCTGAAGATGACCATCGGGCTGACCGAGGAGCACCGCGACCTGCGCGACGCCGTGCGCGCCTTCACGTCCCGGCAGGTGGCGCCGTCGGTCGTGCGCGCCGCCGTGGACGCCGACCGGGAGAAGGCGCCCGCGTTCTGGGACGACCTCGCCGCGCAGGGACTGCTCGGGCTGCACCTTCCCGAGGACGCGGGCGGCGCCGGCTACGGCCTCGTCGAACTGGCCGTCGTCCTGGAGGAACTCGGGCGCGCCATCGTCCCCGGGCCGTTCCTGCCGACCGTCCTGGCGAGCGCCGTGCTGAACCGGGCCGGGCATGCCGGGCACCTGCCGTCGCTGGCCGACGGGAGCGCGGTCGGCGCGGTGGGCCTGGACGCGGGGAGCCTGACGCTGGACCGTTCCAGCGCCGAGGCCACGGTGACCGGCACGACCGGTCCCGTCCTGGGCGCGCCGCTCGCGGACGTCCTCGTCGTCCCCGCGAAGGACGGCGATGGGACGGCCTGGGTCGTCCTGCCCCGCGGCGCCGCCGTCATCGACGAACTCCCGAGCCATGACCTGACCCGCCGTCTCGGCACGGCCGAGGCCGCGGGCGCACCCGTCGCCGTCCTGGACGCCGAGACGCGGACCGTCCGCGACCTCGCGGCGGTGCTGTTCGCCGCGGAGGCGTCGGGGCTGGCCGACTGGGCCACCGCGACCGCCGCCGAGTACGCCAAGGTCCGCGAGCAGTTCGGCCGCCCGATCGGCCAGTTCCAGGGCGTCAAGCACCGCTGCGCCCGCATGCTCGCGCACGCCGAGCAGGCCCGCGCCTGCGCCTGGGACGCCGCCCGCGCCCAGGACGAGCCCGACCCTCGCGAGGCGTCCCTCGCCGCCGCCGTCGCCGGGGCGACCAGCGTCCAGGCCGCGTTCCAGACCGCGAAGGACTGCGTCCAGACCCTCGGCGGCATCGGCTTCACCTGGGAACACGACGCGAGCCTGTACCTGCGCCGCGCGCAGACCCTGCGCATCCTGCTCGGCTCCACCGCGTCGTGGCGCCGCCGGGTCGCGCGCCTCACCCTGGACGGCGTCCGCCGCGAACTGAGCGTCGAGCTGCCGCCCGAGGCCGAGGCGATCCGCGCGGACGTCCGGGCCGAGCTGGAGCCGGCGAAGGCCCTGGACGGCAAGGAGCGCACCACCTACCTGGCCGACCGCGGCTACACGTCCCCGCACCTGCCCGCCCCGTGGGGCAAGGGCGCGGACGCCGTCGCCCAGCTCGTCATCGCCGAGGAGATGCGCGCCGCCGGCCTCCGCGCGCACGACATGATCATCGGCAACTGGGTGGTGCCGACGCTGATCGAGCACGGCTCGCCCGCCCAGCACGAGCGCTTCCTGCCGGGCTCCCTGCGCGGCGACATCCGCTGGTGCCAGCTGTTCTCCGAGCCCGGCGCGGGGTCCGACCTCGCCGCGCTGTCCACCCGCGCGGAGAAGGTGGAGGGCGGCTGGAAGATCACCGGCCAGAAGGTGTGGACGTCCATGGCCCGCGAGGCCGACTGGGGCATCCTGCTCGCGCGCACCGACCCGTCCGTCCCGAAGCACAAGGGCCTGTCGTACTTCCTGCTGGACATGGGGTCCGCGGGCATCGACATCCGCCCCCTCCGCGAACTGACCGGCGACACCCTGTTCAACGAGGTGTTCCTGGACGGCGTCTTCATCCCGGACGACCTCCTGGTCTCCACCCCGGGCAACGGCTGGCGGCTCGCCCGCACGACCCTCGCCAACGAGCGCGTCTCGCTCTCGAACGACTCGTCCCTCGGCAGCGGCGGCGAGGCGCTCCTCAAGCTGGCGACCGGCGCCGACGACGAGCGCCTCACCACGCTCGGCGGCATCCTCTGCGACGCCCAGTCGAGCAGCCTGTTCGGCCTGCGCACCACGCTGCGGTCCCTTGCCGGGGGCCAGCCGGGCGCCGAGTCGAGCATCGGCAAGCTGATCGGCGTCGAGCACATCCAGCAGGTGTGGGAGACCGCGATGGACTGGATCGGCCCCGAAGCGCTCTCCGGACGAGGCGAGGGCGGGATGAAGGACCCGACCTGGATGTTCCTGAACTCCCGCAACATGTCGATCGCGGGCGGCACGACGGATGTGCAGCTGAACATCATCGGCGAGCGCATCCTCGGCCTGCCCCGAGACCCGGTCGCGTGATGAGCATCGACCTGAGCTCCGAGTTCCAAGCCCCCGCCGTGGACGAGGCCGTCGGCGCCGCCCGCCGGGTGATCGACGCCCTCGTGCGGTCCGGCGGCATGACCGACGCCGACATGTCCGCGATCGCCGACCGCCTCAACGCCGTCGCCGACGACCTCGAGGCGACCGCGCCGCCCGTCCGGGACCGGCTGGTCGACATGTGGCGCGGCGACGGCGTCACCCGCCACGACCCGGTCGCGGGCCCGGAGAACCCGCTCGCGCCGCCGCTCGCCTATTTGGCCGTGGACTCCCGCACCATCGAGGCGGTCACGACCCTGGGCCTGCC
The DNA here is from genome assembly GCF_040643275.1 of Spirillospora sp. NPDC047418. Lineage (NCBI taxonomy): Bacteria > Bacillati > Actinomycetota > Actinomycetes > Streptosporangiales > Thermomonosporaceae > Spirillospora > Spirillospora sp. NPDC047418. Next base: position 24,818 of record NZ_JBEYTW010000113.1, on the reverse strand, counting down.
GTACCAGGGGCCGCCGTCGTGCGTCCACGGGGGAGTGTCGGCACTCCTTCTCGACCACACGCTGGGCGTGGCGAACGGCTGGGCGGGCGCGTCGGGGATGACGGCGGAGTTGACCCTCCGCTATCACCGCACGACCCCGCTCTTCGAGCCCCTCACCGTGACCGCCCGCCAGACCTCGGTGGACGGCCGCAAGATCCGCACGACGGGCGAGATCAAGGCGAACGGCGAGACCTGCGTCTCCGCCGAGGGCCTCTTCATCGCCAAACACCCGCCCCGCCCCCGCTGACCGGACGCTCCGAACTGTGTAGATGCCATCTACACAGTTCGGACCAAGCCCGTCCGTAATCACCAGGTGGACGGGAACATCATGTGCTTGAGCAACCGGTCGACCTGCTCGGCGGCTGCCTTAACGTCCCCGCAAGGGCACAGGTAGCCGAACCGCCCCCGCTGCGCGCGATAGTAGGCCCAGCGTCCCCCGGGCACGGCCCGCACGCTCACCAGCACCCCGACGTCCTCGGCGACCCCGCTCGCGTAGACCCAGAGCAGCGGCACTGGTAGGGGAAACTGCTCGGGCTCGTACAGCTTCACGCGCCGCCACCCGCGCGCCATGACCGCGACGGCGAGCACCTCCAGAAACCGAACGGTCGTCCGCCGCCCCCGGCGAGTTCGCCGCTGCAGAAGCCACCGCTCCATCAGAACGCGACCCTCGCCCAGACCCACTTGCCGCAGGGCTTGGTCGGACGCACCCCGCAGTCGGACGAGAGGGCTTGCACGACGGGCAGCCCGCGTCCACCGGTCCCGTCTTCGTGCCCGTCCTCCAGCGCCAGCGGATCGGGGACGATGTCGTCCAATGTGAGTTCGACGATCGGCCGCACCACCGGCATCTCCTCCGAGGCGTCCCATACCTCGAACAGCACACCCGTCGACTCCCGAACGAACCTGACCCGCACCACCCGATCCGGTGCGTTCTTCACGGCGTTCGCAACCAATTCCCCGACGACCAGAAGAACGTCACCGGCAATCCGCGCGAGGTCCCACTCGCGAAGCCGGAACTCCACCAGACTCCGCACCATCCCGGGCCCAGTCCGGCCATGTTCGAGGCCGCCGACCAGGGCATCGCCGCCACCGGCCCCGACTCCCCGGCCGCCCGGCGGCTGTCGGAGATGCGCGACTTCTACGGCTTCATGTTCCGCGAACTCCCCGCCCTGGTGGAACGCTGGCAGGCTGGACGCGTCGACCCGTCCCGCTGACCGCACCCTCCGGAGCCGGCTGCCGCCGGTGGGTAAGAATGGGGGTATGACCAGGGCTTCTCATATGACCGCCGCCGTGCTGCGCCGGCACGGCGGGCCGGAGGCACTCGAGGTGCGGGACGACTGGCCGCTGCCCCGGGCCGGCCCCGGCCAGGCACTCGTGCGGGTGGGTGCGGCGGCGTTGAACAACACCGACATCTGGACGCGGGAGGGCGCGTACGGGCTGCCGGGGCGTCCCGACGCGAAGGCCGGGTGGCGCGGTCCGGTGGGCTTCCCGCGCGTGCAGGGCGGGGACATCGCCGGCACCGTCGCCGCGGTCGGCATCGGCGTCCCCGAAGCCTGGGTGGGACGCCGGGTGCTCGTCGATCCGGCGTTCTACGCCGATGAGGGCGAGGACGCGGTGCCGGTCGGGCTCCTGGGCAGCGAGGCGGACGGCGGCTTCGCGACCCATGTGGCCGTCGACGCCGTCCGGCTGCACGACATGACCGACTCTCCGCTGTCCGACGAGGAGCTCGCCGCGCTGCCCGTGGCCTACGGGACGGCGATGGGGATGCTGGAGCGGGCCCGCATCGGGAAGGGGGAGGCGGTCCTCGTGACCGGTGCCTCCGGTGGTGTCGGGTTCGCGGTCGTCCAGCTCGCCGCCGCGCGCGGCGCGCGGGTACTGGCCCTGACCAGCGGAACCAAGGCCGAGGCGGTGCGCGCCGCCGGTGCCGAGGTGACCTTCTCCCGCGACATGGACCCGGCCGAGCTGCACGGAAAGCTGCGCGCGGCGGCACCCGGCGGGCTCGACGCGGTCGCCGACGTCGCGGGCGGTCCCTGGCTCGAGCGGGTGCTGCCCGCGCTGCACGACGGTGCCCGCTGGGTCATCGCCGGCGCGGTCGCCGGGCCCGTGGTCTCGTTCGACCTGCGGCGCCTCTACCTGCACAACCTCACCCTCATCGGCTCCTCGATGCACACCCCGGCCCATTTCGCGGCACTGGCCGGACTGGCCCGCACGGGCGCCCTGCGGCCGCGCATCGCCGCCAGCTACCGGCTGGCCGACATCCACGCGGCCCAGGACGACTTCAGCCGCGGCTCGCGCATCGGCAAGATCTCGATCGTGCCGTGACCCGAGCAGGCAGCGCCTGTGGAAGCTTCCAAAACCCTCCGGGGCAGGACATCCTGGTCATATGACCGATGACCGGGAGCCCGAGGACACGACCGCGCGGTGGCATTCCCTGCCGCCGCGCACCCCGCTGGAGGACCTGGTGGCCGGCCAGGAGGTCCCGCCCAAACCCCAGGTGATCGCCGATCCGAGCAGCGCGGAGGTCGACGAGGCCACCCGCTACCCCATCTGAAGGCGGGCGAGCCGGGGCCGCCCGCCGGGCGACCGCCTGGTCAGTCCGTGACGGGCCGGTTCGCCGCGCGGAGGGCGCTCCAGGCGTCGGCCACGGGGCCGACGTGGCGGAGCTTGTCGGGGTTGTTCACCGTGCGGATCGTCTGGATCCGGCCGTCGAGGACGTCGAGCGCCCACGTGCTGAGGACCTTGCCGTCCCGGTCGCGGACGATCGCGCCCGGCTGCCCGTTCACCTCCCGCTGTTCGAGCACGGCACCGGCCCGGCCGAACCGCGAGACGGACCAGGCGAGCGCGTGCGCCACCTTCTCCAGGCCGATGATCTGGCTGCCGAGCTGCGGTGCCTTGCCGCCGGCGTCGCCGACCATCCGGACGTCGGCGGCCAGGAGCTCCCGCAGTCCGTCGACGTCCCCTTCCCGGAAGGCGTCCAGGAACCGCCCGGCGAGTTCGGTGCGCTCGGTCCGGTCGGCGGTGAAGCGGGTGCGGCCGGCGGTCATGTGGCGGCGGGCCCGGACCGCGAGCTGGCGGCACGCGGCCTCGGAGCGTTCGACGGCCGACGCGACCTCGCCGAAGCCGAACCCGAAGACGTCCCGCAGCACGAAGACCGCGCGTTCGAGCGGGCTGAGCCGTTCGAGCAGCAGCAGTGCCGCCATCGAGAGCGAGTCGGCCAGTTCCGCCGCGCGCTCCGGATCCTGGTAGGGGTCGGCCAGCAGCGGCTCGGGGAACCACGGCCCGGTGTACTCCTCCCGGCGAAGCCGCGCGGAGCGGAGCACGTCGATCGATATCCGGGTGACCACCGCCGAGAGGAAGGACTTGAGGGACGCGGGCCGGGTCGGGGAGGTCGTGTACCGCAGCCACGTCTCCTGGACCGCGTCCTCGGCCTCTCCGACGCTGCCCAGGATCCGGTAGGCGATCGAGAACAGCAGCGGCCGCAGGTCCTCGAAGGACTCGTCCTCCCTCACCAGGCGACCGGGCCCTCTTCGGCGAAGAAGCCGGCGGTGGGCCCGTCCGCGTCCAGTGTGGCGAGGCGCACCACGGTCGCGGCGCCCTGCGCGACGGTGAGGAACCCGGTGTGGTCGTTGCTGTCGGTGTCGACGAACCCGGGGGCGACGGAGTTGACGAGGAAGCCGTCCTTCCGCAGCTCGTTGGCGTAGTGCACGGTCAGTGCGTTGAGCGCCGTCTTGGACGGGGAGTACGCCGCCGACGGCAGCAGCGCCGCGAAGGGGCCGTCCGGGGCGCTGAACAGGGTGAGCGACGCGGCGTGGCTGCTGACGTTCACGATGCGCGGCACCGGTGAGCGGCGCAGCAGCGGCAGCATCGCGTTCGTCACCGCGATCACCCCGAACACGTTCGTCTCGAAGACCGTCCTGACCATGTCCAGGTCGACCGTGCTGGGCACCTGGTCGGTGGCGTCTTCGGGGGAGACCCGGCCCGAGCCGGTGATGCCGGCGTTGTTGACCAGCACGTCGAGGTGACCGAAGCGCTCCCCGATCAGTCTCGCGGCCGACTCGATGGTGGTCGGGTCGGTGACGTCCAGGGCGACCGCGTGCACGTCGCCGCCGCCCGCCTCGCGCAGTGCGGCGGCGGCCTCCTCGCCGCGACGCGCGTCCCTGGCGCCGATGAGGACCGTCATGCCCCGCGCGGCGAGCTGCTCGGCGACCCCGCGGCCGATCCCCTTGTTCGCCCCGGTGACCAGCGCGACCTTCCGCTCTCCGGCCTGCTCGTTCATGGCGTCCCGCTCCTTAACGTGTTTCCGGTGAACCCGTCTTCAAGACCCGAGACGAACCAGCCGCGTCCCCTGTGACACGCCGAGCGGAAGATCTTGCCGGGCGACTCCCGACGACCCGGGTGCGAGCCGGATCAGCTGTCGGCGCCTGGGGCGCGTTCGTAGACGCTGATGTGGCGCCGACTGATGGCGGTGTAGGGCTCGCCTTCCCAGCCGCCCCACCGTTCGCGCAGGCGAAGGCCCGCGATCCGTGCCATGAGGTCGAACTCCGGAGGATGGGCGAGGCGGAGCCTGATGGGGCTGAAGGCGATGCCCTCCGCGCTGATCCGGATGTGGTTGATGTCGAGGATCTGCGTGACGGAGTCGTAGCGGCTGACGTCCAGGCCCACGTCGTCGAGGTCGATGTGCTCCGGGTCGACGTACTGGTGCCCGGGACGTGCCGGGGCGGTGGGGACGCGGCATTCGAGGACGAACACCCCGTCGCCGTCCAGGTGCCGGGCGGCGTTCTCGAAGCAGCGGACCTGGTTGTCCTGGGTGAGGAGGTTGCCGATCGTGGTCAGCTTCTCGGCCCTGGAGGGACCGAGCTTGCAGCTCTTCGCCGCCACTGGATGTGGTGGGTCAGGCCGCGTCGTCGGCAGCGTGACTCACTGCCCAGCCCGCGGCGCCGCGTGCGGCGATGTTGTGGGCTGCGTTGAGGTCGGCGTGCTCAGCGAAGCTGCACGACGTGCATTGGAAGGTGGCCTGATCGGGCCGGTTCTTGCGGTGGATGTGCCGAGTTGGGCGAAACTCCAGGAATGCAGGGTGACCCGCTGGGGCTTGCGTAGCCGGACCCGCGCACGGATACCACCCAGATTCTCTAGGGCGATGCCGTGCGTGGTGCGTTGAGCCTCGGTCACAATGCTCTTGGAGATGCGGTGGTTGGTGTCAGCCGCGAATCGCGCCTCACGTCCCGACAGATGACGCAGCAGCCGCTTGGCGGACTTGGTGCCCTTGCGTTGCAGCCGTCGGCGCAGGCGGCGGTTGCGGTGCCGGACCTGGTTGATCCGCTTGCCGGAGTGGACGGTTCCCTGCGATGTGGTGGCGATGTTGGCGATGCCCAGATCCACCCCGCAGAACCCCTCCGGCACGTACTCGGGGGCGGGGAGGACGTCGCAGGTGGCGTACAGGTAGAAGCAGCCGCCGCGCCACACCAGGTCCGACTCGCCCCGTCGGCAGGCGGCCAGCATCTTCGCCTGTGAGGGCGAACAGGCGAACGGGACGCTTTTCAGCCTGCCGCGCACGGTCCAGATGCTCACGGTGCGGGCATCGAGTTGCCAGGACAATGACCGGTCGTCGAAGGGCTGGGCGGCGTCCTTGCGGAACCGGACCGGCGCGCCCTCCACGGCGGTGCGGCGCCGCGACCCGACCGGCCCGTAGTTGCCGGCCTTGAGGTTCTGGGCGAGGGCGGCGTAGGCGCCGGCCGCTTTGCGGACGCAGTGGATCGCCGGCTGCGCCGACAGGCCCATTGCCTTCAACTCGCCGTAGACCAGCCGCTGCAACGCGGTTCTGCCCGTCACGCCGGTGGTGAAGGCGCGGCGGGAGGCGTGGCAGGCAGCCTGGTTGCACAGCTTCAGCGTCTCCCGCAACGCGGCCTCGGTGGCGGCGTCGGGGAGTAGCTTGACCTGCACCACCAACTTCACCCCATCATCATAGCATTCTGTGCCCATGTCGTGACGGTGTGTTTAGGGGCGGCGTGTCGGGCAGTGGCAGTGTTGCCCTTCAACCTGCATGCCCATCTGGGCCTCGTCCCATCTGGCCTTCGTGGCGGGGGATCGTGAGTACATCGACCAGCGAGAACGCCCAGACTGACGCCTGGGTGCTGGGCCGGGAAGCGATTCCTCCCGGTCGTGAACGATCGGGATTCCTCGCTAGAGCGCGCTGAACGTGACCCCCAGCGCCGTGTCCCAGCACCTGCGGATCCTGCACGATGCGGGGCTGCTCACCCGCGCGCGGGACGGCCGGCACGTCCTGTACCGCCGGAGCCCCCTCGGCGACCAGCTCATGGACGACCGGGCCCCCGACCTGCTGGACGCGGGCTAGGAGAGCTTTACCGGTGTCCAGTGTTCTCCCGCGTCGTGCGTGGTGAGGAGGGTGCCGCCCTGGTCCGACTGGGCGGCGGGGGCGTGCACGACGAAGCCGTTCCTGTCGGTGGTGAACAGCAGGTCGTTCCAGCCGCTGCCGCCGTCGGCCTCATCCAGCACCGTGGCCCACGTCCGGCCGCCGGTGTTGCGGTAGAGCCAGCTCCCCGACGACACGGACGTCACCGCGAGCGTGCCCGCGGGGGTGGCGGCCAGCGCGGACTGGATGCCGAGCCTCGGCGTGGTCCCCGCGTCCGACGTCGTCTCGCCCGTGTCGGACGAGCGGAAGACGTGCTTGGTGGCCTTCGAGAAGCCCGCGTCGCCCACGCATAGCAGCGCCACCCGGCCGCGCGGCATCGGCGCGACGTCCACGAGGGCCTCGGCGCCCTCCTTGTCGCAGGGCGACGGGCGCGGCGACCAGCGGCGTCCGGAGCGGCTCGCGAAGAGCGCGTCGGCCTGCCCCTCCGGGCCGGGCACGGCGATGTAGGCGGTGCGGTGGTGCAGCGCGATGACGACGCCGACGGCGGGCCTGGCCGGCAGCTTCACCGGGACGCGCCGCCACGTCCGGCCATGCACTCGGGCGCGCCACACGCTCGGTGCCTTGTCGCACGCCGAGTCGCCCACCGCGCAGGGCGAGACGGCCGCGTAGACGGCACCGGCACCGGCGGCGAGGGAGAGCACCTGCCGTCCGTCTCCGGGCAGCGGCGCCTTGCGCCAGGTGCGGCCACCGTCGGACGTCGCGTAGAAGGACGGCCCGAAAGCCCAGCCGTGCCGGGCGTCCGCGAACCGGATCTCGGTGACACCGGCCCCGCCGGGAGGTGCCAGCGGCGTCGGCGGCGCGCCGGCCGCCGACCAGTTGCGGCCGCCGTCGCGGGTCGTGGCGACGGCGGTGCACTGCCCCGTCTTGCAGGGCGTGGCGCCGAGCACCCAGCCCCGCCGCGGTGAGGGCCACGTGGTGGACTGCGCCCGGAAGCCCGCCGGAACCGCCCGGCTCCGCGGGACCGCCGGCCCCGCCGCCAGGGCGGGTGCGCCCGCCAGTGCGCCGAGTGCCAGTGCGGCGGCCCCGGTGACCGCGCCGCGCGTACATGCGGAAGCTTGCATTTCTCCCCTTTCAGTACTGGAACTCGCGGGGGTGGTGCTGGAGGCTGATCCAGTGCTGGGTGGTGAATTCGTCCACGACCCAGTCGCCGCCGAAGCGGCCCAGTCCGGACGCCTTCTCCCCGCCGAAGGCGATGTGGACGTCGTCGTTCACCGTCGTGTCGTTGACGTGGGTCATGCCCGCTTGGACACGGAGGGCGAAATCGAGGCCGCGATCCTCGTCGCGGGTGTAGACGCCGCTCGACAGGCCGTACTCGGTGTCGTTGGCCAGGTGGAGGGCGTGGTCCTCGCCGTCCGCTCTGATGATGGTGGCGACGGGGCCGAAGACCTCCTCGGCGGCGGTGGCGACCGTGTTGCCGCCGACGAGCACCTGGGGCGGCAGGACCTGGCCGGTCGGGCCGGTCGGGTCGCCGCCGAGGATCAGTTCGGCACCGTCCGCGACGGCGCGGGACACCTTCTCCCTGATCGAGTCGACCTGCCCGGCGTTGATGACCGGGCCCAGTTGCGTGCCGATCCCGCGCGGGTCGCCGTAGCGCAGCGCCGCTGCGGCGGAGACGAACCGGTCGACGAAGGCGTCGTGGACGGACGCGTCCACGATGATGCGGTTGGTCGCCATGCAGACCTGGCCCTGGTGGAAGTAGCTGCCGTACAGGGCGCCCGCCACGGCCTGGTCGACGTCGGCGTCGTCCAGCACCACCAGGGGCCCGTTGCCGCCCAGTTCCAGGGCGAGCTTCTTCAGCCCGGCCTTCGCGGCGATGCCCCGCCCGACCGGCGTCGACCCGGTGAAGGACACCACGCGCGGGATCTCGTGCTCGACGATCGCGTCGCCGATCTCGCTGCCCCTGCCGATGAGCACGCTCAGCAGCCCCGGCGGCAGCCCCGCCTCCTCGTAGACCTTGGCGAGGAACAGCCCGCCGGTGACGGGGGTGTCGCCCGCCGGCTTGAGGACGACCGCGTTGCCCAGCGCGAGAGCCGGGGCGACCGAGCGGTTCGACAGCTGGACGGGGAAGTTCCACGGGCTGATCACCGCGACCACACCGGCCGCCCTGCGGTAGACGCGGTTCTCCTTGTCCGGGATGTCGGAGCCGGTGCCCGTCCGGACGTTGACCCGGTCGGCCTGCGCGGACGCCTTCTCCGTGACGGCGCGGACCAGGGCCAGCTCCATCGCGGCCCGCCCCCGGGTCGCCCCGGCCTCGCGCTGCAGCCACTCGATGAGCTCGTTCTCCCGGTCGGCCAGGATGAGCGCCGCCTTCGCCATGACCTCGGAACGCTCCCGGGCGGGGCGCGCCGCCCACGCCGGCTGGGCGTCGCGCGCGGCCCGGTACGCCTCGTCCAGGTCGTCCGCGCTCGCCAGCCCGATCTCCGCCAGGACGTCACCGGTGTACGGGTCGGTGTCCCGCCTGCTGCCGCCCGACCCGCCCGCGCGCCACTCGCCCGCGATGGGCATCCGGTCGAACCCCGTGTAGACGTCGAGCGTCGTTGCCCCGGCCATGGTGAGCCCTCCTCGCATCCGCTCGCAGTGCTTCTGCACTTGCCCGGCCGGACGCCTCCACACCGTCGGCACGGCAAAATCCAGGTTTCGTCCGGGCGATGTCACATCCCGGATGCCCGGTCCCGTCTGGGGGGTGAACGAGAGCAGCTGAACTTTGGAGGAGTCATGCGGGCACCGATCCTGGTCACCGGCGGTACGGGCACGATCGGGCGGCAGGTCGTCCCGCTGCTGCGGGACGCCGGACAGGACGTACGGGTCCTCACCCGCCAGGACCGTGAGTCCGGGAACGGCGTCGAGTACGTGACCGGCGACCTGATGAAGGACGAGGGGATCGAGGCCGCGCTGGACGGCGTCGAGACCGTCATGCACCTCGCGGGCGGCGGCAAGGGCGACGAGGAGGTCGCCCGGAACCTCATGGCGGCCGTGGCGCGGGCCCGGGTGAGGCACATCGTGCTCATCTCGGTGATCGCGGCCGACCGGGTTCCGCTGGCCTGGATGAAGACCCAGGTGGCGGTGGAGCGCACCGTCGCCGAATCGGGCGTGCCGTACACGATCCTGCGCGCCGCCCAGCTCCACGACTTGGTCGTCAAGGTCGTGGAGAGCATGGCGAAGCTGCCGGTCGTCCCGATCCCGGGCGGGCTGCGGTTCCAGCCGGTCGACGGGCGCGACGTCGCCGCGCGGCTCGTGGAACTGGCGCTCGGCGAGCCCGCCGGACGCGTCCCCGACCTGGCCGGCCCCGAGGTCTACGGGATGCGCGACCTCGTCACGGGATACCTCGGGGCGCGTGGCAAGCGCCGCCCGAAGATGCCCGTCCGCATCCCGGGGAAGGCCGGGCGCGCCTACCGCGCGGCCGACAACCTGACCGTCGACGGCGCCGACCACGGCACCCGCACCTGGGAGGACTTCCTGGACGAGCGCCTGGGGCGGCGCGCGGAGGCCCTCACCGGTGCCCGAGCAAGCTGAGCGCGGCGAGGGAGATCGTGCCGACCAGCGCCGTCGAGAGAAGGCCGAGCAGGAGGCCGCGCCGTCCCGTCCGCAGCAGGGAGCGGACGCGGACGGACGTCCCCAGCCCGAACATCGCCGCCGCCAGCAGCACCGTCGAGACCTCCTTCGCGCCCGCGAGGACCGGGCCCGGCACGACGTCCGCGCTGCGCAGCAGCAGCATCAGCAGGAACCCGACGACGAACAGCGGCACGATCGGCGGCCGTTTCCCGTCCGCGACCCCGCCCGCCCGGCGTTCGACGATGCCCATCCCCGCCACCATCGGCGCGAGCAGCACCACCCGGGTCAGCTTCACGATCACGGCGGTGCCGACCGCCGCCGCGCCGGCGGGGGACGCGGCGGCCACCACCTGGGCGACCTCGTGGACGCTCAACCCGGCCCACATGCCGAGCGTCTCCGGCTCCAGCCCGAACACGCGGCCGCCGAGGAACGGGACGACGGCGATCGCGGCGCCCCCGTAGATCGTCACCAGCGTGACGGCGGTCGCGACGTCCTCCTTCCTGGTGCGGGCGACGCTGTCCATGGCGACGATCGCCGAGGCCCCGCAGATGGAGAACCCGGTCGCGACCATCAGCCCCAGACCGCGTGGCACACCGGTCAGCCGGGCCAGCGCGAGCGTCCCCGCGAACGCCAGCACGACGGTGGCCACCACGACCGCGAGCATGCCGGGCCCGAGCCGCACCACCTCGGTGAGGCTGAGCTGCAGGCCGAGGAAGACCACGCCGGCGCGCAGCAGGGTGCGGGTCGTCCACTGCAGGCCGTGCGCCGTCACCGCCGGCAGCGCGCCGCCGACCAGCACCCCGGCGAGCACCGCGACGGTCAGCGCGCTCAGCGCCGGGACGAGCCGGTTGACCGCCATCGCCACGGCCGCGCCGCCCGCCGCCACCGCGAGGCCGGGGCCCGTCCGCTCCCACCAGGACCGCACCCGCTCGGGGCGGACCGCTTCCAGAGTGCTCATGCATCCGAGGCTTCCGCCCGCCCCGCGCGCCCGGTACCAGCCGATTCGGCCTCACGTCATAGCCTGAGGGCATGACCCCTCACCCCGACATCGACTCGCTGCGGCTGCTCGTCCTGGTCGCCGAGCGGGGCAGCGTGACGGCCGCCGCCGGGGAACTGCGGATCAGCCAGCCGTCGGCGAGCAAGCGGCTGTCCCTGCTGGAGCGCCGCCTCGGCGTCCGGCTCGTCGAGCGGACCCGCCGCGGCTCGTCCCTCACCCCCGCCGGGACGCTGGTGACCGGCTGGGCGCAGCGCGTGCTGGACTCCCTGAACGCGCTCGCGGACGGCGTCGAGGCGCTCCGCCGCGAGCACACCGGCAACCTCACCGTCGCCGCCAGCCTCACGATCGCCGAGCACCTGCTGCCCGCCTGGATCGGGGAACTGCGCCGCGCCGACCCCGACCTGCACGTCGGCATGCAGGTGACGAACTCCGCGCACGTCTGCGAACTGGCCCGGCAGGGCGAGGTCGACATCGGGTTCATCGAGTCGCCGGGCCGCCCCGCCGGCCTCCGGTCCCGGACGGTCGCGCGGGACCGCCTCGTCCTGGTCGCGCCGCCCGGCCACCGCTGGACGCGGCGGCGGCGTCCCGTCGCGCCCGCCGAGGTCGCCGCCACCCCGCTGATCACTCGGGAGGCGGGCTCGGGCACCCGGCAGGCCGCCCTGCAGGCGATGTCCGCGCACGGCCTGGACCTCGCCCCGCCGCTGCTGGAACTCGGCTCCGGCACCGCCGTGCGCACCGCCGTCGTCGCCGGTGCGGGCCCCGCGCTGATCAGCGAACTCGTCGTCGCCGCCGACCTGGCCACCGGCGCCCTCGCCGAGATCCCCATCGACGGCGTGACGCTGGAACGCTCCCTGCGCGCCGTCTGGCGGACCGGCACCACCCCGTCCGGCCCCGCCGCCGCCCTCCTCACCCACGCCCACCGCCCGTGACCGCCCGGCGGGTCAGCCGGCGAGGCGCCGCATATGGGCGTCGTACTCGGCCATGGGCCCCAACCCGGCGGCGGCACGCCGCTCGTCGAGGCGTTCGGGATCCTCGATCGTCCGCGGCCCGAAACCGGTCTCCGTCATCCCGTACTGGGTGCCGTACAGCTGCGGGCGCCCGGCGTTGACGCGCACGCGGTCCTCCAGGTACGCGAGGTCTTTGCGTTCGGCGTCCCCGCGCTCGACGGCCTCCCGCATCGCCTCCAGGAACATGCGCTGCACATCAGGGAGACGGTCGGCGTGCTGGGCGAGCAGCCAGGCCGCGTGCGCGCCGTCCGCGCCGACCGCCGCGATGCCCGGCCAGCCGTCCCGCCGGACGAGGCGCGCGAGCCACCGCGTGTTCCGCCGGTCGGTCCAGATGCCGCGCAGCCCCCGCCAGAGCGTCACCCGGCCTCCGGGCCCGGAGGCCGCCGCCCTGACCCGCTGATCCCGTTCGGCCCGCCGCAGTAACTCGCCCCTCGACATGCCGCCAGTCTCGCCGGGCCGCGAGCTCCCGGTAAAGGCGCGCGAGCGGGAGGCGCCCCGTCAGGTTCGCCAGCCGGCCGGATTCGTGCACGACTCGCGGGAGATGCCGGAGCCCGTGTCCGGGAACACGCCGAACCGCTCGTGGTGCAGGTGGGAGAACAGGTAGCACAGCGACTCGCAGTCGGCGTCCAGGATGGCGATCCGCGGGTCGGCGGCGACCGCGGTGTAGAACTCGCGTCCGAGCGCCACGATGAACCCGCGCGCGTACAGGAAGCCGTCGTCGGAGCCGTCCGTCACCGCGTGGACGTCGGAGCGGTCGATGTCGTGGAGCATGCGCTCCGCCACCCGGTCGAGATCGGTCAGGTCCGCCGAGCCGAGATCGCGGGCGAGGCCGCGGAGGTTCTCGATGAACTCGTCGAGGGCCTTCTCCACCACGGTGAACGCAGGCAGGTCGTAGCCGGCCCCCTCGGGATCGCGGGTGGCGAGTGTACGGCGTGCCCCGGTGGTGTCCAGTGGAGCCCAGGCCGCCTCGATCAGGTTCCAGAAACGTTCTTCGTTCACGGTGGTCAGCCAACCAGCGGGCACTGACAATTCAGCGGGGCAGCCCCAGGAACAGGGCGCGGTGGCGGCGACGCCCGTGGCGTCAGGGACGGGTCGCGCGGAGGACGAGGTCCACCAAGGTGTCGATCTCCTGCGGAGTGGCGGGCCGGTGGCGGGTGAGGGGAGTGAGGATGAGCGGGCTCGCCAGTGTGTTCAGCACCGTTTCGGGTGTGCAGTCGGGGTGGACCTCGCCGCGGGAGATGCCGCGCACGACGACGGTGCGCCAGGACTCCTGGATCGGCTCGAAGTGCTCGAAGATGAGCGCGGTCAACTCGGGCGTGCCGTGCGCGGCGATGATCGCATTGGTGCTGACCTCCACGGGGCTGGCGAAGAACCGTGCGAGCCGGTGGGCCAGTTCGCGGAGATCCCGCTCCCACGAACCGGTGTCGGGGACCTCGACGGCGCTCGAATGGGCGTTGAGCCCTTCGCGGACGAGGTCGGCGAACGTGGGCCACCAGCGGTAGATGGTCTTGCGGGTGAGGCCAGCGCGGGCGGCGACCTCGCTCGGGCCGAAGTCGACGACGCGCTCGGCGAGGAGATCGAGGACGGCCTGCGCGACGGCCTGGCGGGCCCGTTCGCTGCGGCCGCCGGTGCGCACGCGGGCCCGCGGCGTTTCGGCGGCGCCGTCCAGCGTCGCGTGCTCCGGGTGGGCGGGCCGGGCTCCCGCCGGGGTGGTGCCGTCGCTCATCCTCATCCTCTAAAAGGGTCACACTGTTGACTTTAGCCGTGCCGTGGTCCCATCATGGACTACGCCCCGCGGTGGTCGAGCCAGGCTCTTGAGCCCGGGGCGATTCCAGCCGTTCCGGTGTGCGGGCCGAAGCCGTCCACCGGTACTCCCCCTGTTCGCACACGCGGCCCTATGACCGGGCATGACCGGCGACCCGCCGGCTTCGCACGCATGCCCATTACACGGAGGTAGACATGAAGGTCGCCATTCTCGGCTGCGGTTCGGTCGCGAGCCGAGTCGCCCGCAGCGCCGCCGCGTTCGACGGAATCGGCGACCTGGTCGTCGCCGACATCGATCCCGCCCGGGCGAGGGCACTCGGCGAGGCCATCGGCGCCGGCCACGCGCGCTTCGACGCGGCCGACCCGGAGAGCCTCGCCGCGGTTGTCGCGGGGGCCGACGTGGTCTTCAACGGGGTGGGCCCGTTCTACGCTTCGCCCTGCCGATCATCGACGCGGCCATCGACGCGGGAGCGCACTACATCGACATCTGCGACGAATTCGACGTCGCCGAGGCTCTGATGACCGACCCGTCCTACGACGAACGGGCCAGGGCCGCGGGCGTCACCGTCCTCACGAGCTGCGGGTCCGCGCCCGGCGCGACCAACCTCATGGCGCGCTGGGCGTGCGACGAACTCGACCGCGCGGACGCGGTCCATGTGGCCATGGGACTCCCGTTCGTCCCCAACCTCGGCCCGGCCATCCTGGAGCACATGTTCCATTCGCTCAGCGGCGAGGTCACCCAGTTCCTCGACGGCGAGTACCGCAAGGTGCCCGCGTGGGGCGGTCCGCGGACGTTCGACCTGCTCGCCCCGTACGGCCGCCGCGAGTTCGGCTACTTCGGCCACGCCGAACCCCTCACGCTGCCCCGGTTCATTCCCGGCCTCAAGGAGGCCACCTGCCGGTTCACCTGGTGGCAGAGCGAGGGCAACGAGATCTACCAGCGGCTCGGCGACCTCGGTCTGATGAGCCCCGAACGCGGTGACCTCCCCATGTCGCCGCAGGCATTCCTCGCCCGCCACTTCTGCACGCCGGAAGGCGAACGCGCCGCCGGCGTCGACCTATCCGGCGCGCCTGTCGGAGCCGCCTTCCACATCCGCGCCGAGGGCGAGAAGGACGGCGCCGCCGCGTCCGTGGTCATCGAGATGCACCACGACATGGCCAAGAGGTTCCTGAAGGACAAGGGGGACATGACCGCGATTCCCGCCGCGGCCTTCCTGCGGCGGCTCGTCGACGGCGAGATCGGCAGCACCGGCGTCCTCGCGCCCGAAGCCTGCGTGGACCCGGAGCCGTTCCTTCGCGAGGTCGTGCCGCTGCTCGGCGTCGACCTGCACCACACCGTCTCCCAGACCCGCAGCGCGTGCTGAGCGAAAGGCATTCCATGCAGGAGCACAGCGAATTCGACGTCGCCGTGGTCGGTGCCGGACCCATCGGCGCCGCCACCGCCCGGCACCTCGCCGACCGGGGTGCGCGCGTCCTGATCGTCGGCCCCGCGGAGCCCCCGGACTACGCGGGCCACGACGGCGTGTGGGCCGGCCACTACGACCAGGGCCGGCTCGGGC
The DNA here is from genome assembly GCF_040643275.1 of Spirillospora sp. NPDC047418. Classification (NCBI taxonomy): domain Bacteria; kingdom Bacillati; phylum Actinomycetota; class Actinomycetes; order Streptosporangiales; family Thermomonosporaceae; genus Spirillospora; species Spirillospora sp. NPDC047418. The sequence goes on along the minus strand of NZ_JBEYTW010000113.1, from coordinate 9,473 downwards.
ACGTCCTCGAAGTCCCGCTCGTCGCGTCCCTGCTCGCCGCGCGCTCGATACGGCGGTTCGGCGAACTCGCCGAACGCACGGGCGTGGAGTTCGCCCGGCCGGTCCACTCGCTCGCCGTCATGCCCGCCGCCCTCGACGGCCGCGAGCCGTCCGAGTGGTTCGATCTCACCAGGCTGGTGCGGAACGCCGAGGACGTCGGCCACCCCGTCGAGCACCTCTCCGAGGCCCAGCTCAGGGACCGGTACCCGCGGCTGACGTTCGAGCCGGGCCACGAGTGCGTGGTGCAGCGGGACGCGTTCATCGTCAACCCGCGCGATCTGGCCGCCGCCGAGTTGTCCGCCGCCACCGCCGCCGGCGCCGTGCTCGTCCGCGACGAGATCACCGCCATCGGGGACGCGGCCCCCCGCCGCCGGCTGACCGCCCGGTCCGGTGCGTCGTGGACGGCGGGCACGGTGGTCGTCGCCACGGGAGCGTCGACCAACGCGGGCGGCCTGCTGCCCCGAAGCCTCGCCATGGACACCTTCGGCGCCACCGTCGTCCTGGTCGAGGTCCCCGACCCGGAGGCGGTCGACCTGCCCGGGATCATGTACTACAAGCAGCGCGGTGCGGAACTCGTCTTCGGGGGCATCGTCATGTCGCCGCTGCGCTACCCCGACGGTCGCTGGTACATCAAGACCTCGGGCACCAGCCTGCTCGGCAACCCCCTCGGCACCCGTGACGAGATCAGCGCGTGGGTCCGCACCGGGGGCGCCGCCGACGACATCGCCCCGGCGCTCACCGTCCTGCGGGAACTGCTCCCCGCGGAGACGACCGCGGCGCTGGGCCCGGCCCGGGTGCGGCCGTGCCTGGTCTCCGCCAACCACACCGGCCACCCGTACATCGACCACGCCGGCGAGAACCTCGTCGTCGTCGTCGAGGGCGAACGCGGCGTCATGGCCGCCGACGAACTCGGCCGCCTCACCGCGTCGCTCGCCGCGACCGGCCGCTGGAGCGACGGCCTGCCGCACCAGCTCTTCCGGGCGGAATGGAGGTAGACCGGACGGGCACGGCGGCCGGGCGCGCGGAGAACGCGCCCGGCCGCCGTGTTCGCGGGGTCAGGACACCGAGTCCTCGACCTGCTTGCGCAGGACCTTCCCGGTCGCGTTGCGGGGGAGCGGGTCGGTGGTGACGTGCCAGCGGGACGGGACCTTGAAGTAGGCGAGCCGCTCCTTCGCGAACGCGGCCAGATCCTCGGTCGAGGGCGCGTCGCCCGCGAAGACGACGACCGCCGCGACCTCCTGGCCGAGGTCGGCGTGCGGGACGCCGACGACGATGCACTCGGAGATCCCCGGGTACTCGGCGAGGACGTTCTCGATCTCGGTCGGGTAGACGTTCTCGCCGCCGCGGATGATCAGGTCGGAGCGGCGGGTGGTGAGCCGCAGCCGGCCGTTGTCGATCATGCCGATGTCGCCGGTGCGCAGCCACCGGTCCGGGCCGATGCTCGCGGCGGTGGCCTCCGGGTCCCGCCAGTAGCCGGTCATGTTGTAGGCGCTGCGGGCGCACACCTCGCCCTCGGTGCCGTCCGGGACCGGCCTGCCCTCGGGGTCGCGGATCTCCACCTGGACGCCGAGGTTCGGGGCGCCGAGCGTGCCGGGCGCCTCGGCGAGGTCCATCGGGGTGGCGACGGAGATGGCGGTGCACGACTCGGTCAGCCCGTAGCTGTCGACGAGGGCGCCGCGCGCCGGCGGGAACACCGACTGGAGGCGCTCCTTGAACGCGGGCGAGGACGGCGCGGAGGCCAGCGCGAACGCGGTCAGCGACGACAGGTCGTACTTCGACAGGTCGCTGTGCTGCATCATGCGGTGCGCCATCGTGGGGACGGCGCCCCAGTTCGTGACCTTCTCCTTCGCGACCAGGCTCAGCACCTTGTCCACGTCGAAGCCGCCGATGTGCATGACCACGGCGGTGCCGGTGGCGAGGCGCGGGACGGCCAGGTTGTGCAGGGACGCGATGTGGAACAGCGGCAGCGCGAGCAGGTACCGGCGGGAGGAGGCGTCGATGCCGAACGCGCCCATGATGGCGTCGTTGTACCGGTGGTACTCGATCACCGAGGTCAGGTTCCGGTGCGAGTGGACGGCGCCCTTCGGGCGGCCCGACGTGCCGCTCGTGTAGAGGATGACCGCGGGGTCGTCCTCGGCGACGTCGGGAATGTCCAGTTCGGCGCCGGGGTAGCGGGAGGTGAGCGAGGGGACGTCCTTCTCGATCGTCAGCACGTCCTCGGAGATCAGCGCGGCCCGCTTCGCGTCGGCGATCACGATCTTCGGGTCGGTGTGGCCGAGCGCGTACTCGATCTCCTGCGGCGTCCACCACGCGTTGTAGCCGACCGCGACCGCGCCGGCGGCGATCGCCGCCCAGAACGAGATGATCCACTCGGGGCTGTTCGCGGCGTTGATCGCGATGCGGTCGCCGGGCCGGACGCCGAGGTCGTCGCGCAGCGCCTTCGCCATGGACGCGACGGCGGCGGCGTGCTCGGCGAACGACAGCCGGCGGGACGCGGTGACGATGTAGTCGCGGTCGCCGTGCGCCGCCGAGCGGGCGAGCACCTCGCCGAGGCTGCGGGCCCGGTTCGCGAACACCGGCAGCCGCGCGCCGAGCACGTCGTCCTCCCGCAGCTCGAACTCGCCGCCGGGACCGGTCAGCTTCGCGATCATCTCCATCGGACCCCTCCTCCTCGCCGGAACGGCCATTGTGGGCTGCGGCACACCGGCTCCACCAGGGCATTCCGCTCAGCGGGACGGTCACGGACCGTTCCAACCCGAACTCATTCCCGCTGAGCGGGACTGGACCGTTTACGTGCGCCGCGTCACATCACCATGACCGCACCAGGACTGAGCAGACCGGACTGACCAGGCACGACCTGGACGGGCCGGGCTGGGCGCGCAAGCAGGACTGAGCGGAGAACCAATGGCAAGCCTCAGCGACAAGGTCGCGATCGTCACCGGAGCGGGACAGGGCGTCGGGCAGGGCATCGCGCTCGCGCTGGCGTCCGAGGGCGCCGCCGTCGCGGTGCTCGGCCGCACGCCGGCCAAGCTCGACGCGACGTGCGAGCTGATCCGGGAGCGCGGCGCGAAGGCGGAGCCGTTCGCGTGCGACGTCGCCGAGACGGCGGCGATCCCCGGCGTGGTGGAGCGGGTCGCCGAGACGTTCGGCGGCATCGACATCCTCGTGAACAACGCCTACTCGGGCTCCTACGGCCCGCTGCTGGAGATGAGCGACGCGAAGTTCCAGAAGGGCTTCGTCACCGGCCCGTTCGCGGCGTTCGCGTTCATGAGGGCGTGCCACCCGCACCTGAAGGCGCGCGGCGGCGGCAGCATCGTCAACCTGGTCACGTCCGCCATGGTCCGCTGGGACCCGGCCACCTACGGCGCCTACGCGGCCGCCAAGCAAGCCCTCCGGTCGCTGACCCGCACGGCCGCGGCCGAGTGGGGGCCGGACGGGATCCGCGCCAACAACATCGCCCCGCACGCCCTGTCCCCGGGGCTGAAGTGGTGGGCGGACAACAACCCCGAGGCGGCGGAGGAGTTCCGCAGGACGATCCCGCTGGGCTACATCGGCGACTGCGAGGACGACATCGGCAAGGCCGTGGTCGCGCTCGTCCAGCCGGCGATGCGCTACCTCACGGGGGCCACGATCCCGCTGGACGGCGGCCAGGCCAACTTCGGCTGACCCCGTCCACCCCGTCCCACCCCGTCCCACCTCGGGCTGATCCTCAGCCCGTCCCGAGCGGCCCGCACGAGCGGGCCGCGACAACGCGCACCACCCCCCGTCACCCGGCGCACCAGAGGGCCGCCGGTGAGTGGCCCGCACCCACGAACCCCGTCCCCCGCCTGCCGGAAAACACCACTTGCCGCCCCGGCGGCCGGTGAAAGGAGTACGACCTATGAAGGTCGACAAGTTCGGACGCCTCGCAGTGGGCGTCCTCGCGGTGGCGCTCGTCACCGCGTCCTGTTCCAGCGAGCGTTCGGGCACCGACGGCGTGTCCGAGGGCACCGGCTCGAACGGCGGCGCCGCCGCGTCGAGCAAGACGTTCGGGACGCTCGCGTCCCCCTGCGGCCCCGGCGACGCCAAGGGCAAGACCGACCAGGGCATCACCGACGACGCCATCGCCATCGGGTTCGGCGACGACCGCGGCTTCACCTCCGCGCCGGGCCTGTCCAAGGAGATGGGCGACGCCGTCAGCGCCATGATCGACTGGTGCAACCAGCAGGGCGGCATCAACGGGCGCAAGATCAAGGGCAACCAGTACGACGCCGCCTACATGCAGTCCGCGAAGGTGATGCAGGAGTCCTGCAAGCAGGACTTCATGCTCGTCGGGCAGGGCTTCGCGATGGACGAGGCCGCCGAGCAGTACCGGGTGGCGTGCAAGCTGCCGACGGTCGCCGGCTTCACCGTCGGCCCGAACGCCGCGATGGGCCCGATGAAGTACGAGTCCGTCCCGTACCCGGTGGACATGATGAACATCGGCGGGCTCCGCCTCGCCGAGAAGCTGTTCCCCGACTTCAAGGACAAGACGGACATCCTGCTGTCCACGTCCCCGGCCGTCAGCACCGGCACCAGCAAGATCGCCAGTGCGATGAAGGGGATCGGCGTCAAGCCGCTGGAGTGCGGCGTCCGGCTGAACGACAAGGGCGAGAGCAGCTACATGCCGTTCGCCGAGAAGATCAAGGACTGCGGGGCGAAGTACCTGTGGTCGTCGGATTCGCCCGACCCGGGCCAGTTCAGCCTGCTGGAGTCGATCGAGCGCGCCGGCATCAAGCCGAACTACGTGTTCGAGGCGACCTGGTACAGCACGGCGGTGGCCAAGTGGAACACCTCCGGCGCGGGTGACAACCTGCACATCGGCATGATCTTCCAGCCGCTGGAGAACGCCGACAAGGTCCCGGCGGTCAAGCAGTACATCGACCTCGTCGAGGCCAAGCAGGGCAAGGTCGCGCTGCTCGGCATGCAGGCCACCTCCGCGTTCCTGCTGTGGGCGCAGTCCGCGCAGAAGTGCGGCTCCGACCTCACCCGGCAGTGCGTGATCAACGAGCTGTCGAAGGTGCACGAGTGGACGGGCGGCGGCCTGCACGCGCCGACCGACCCGGGCAACAACAAGCCGGCGTCCTGCTCGCTGATGGTGAAGCTCAACAAGACCAAGTACGAGCAGATCCTGCCGAAGAACGTGGGCGAGTTCGAGTGCGGCCCCGAGTTCGTCGTCAAGACCGACCCCAAGACCTGGGGGGCCAAGCTCAACGACGACCGGATCTCGACGAAGTTCCTGACCGACGACGTCATCAAGCCCCAGTCCTCCTGATCTGACCCGCCGGAGGCGGTGACCAAATGACGACGTTCCTGACCTACACGATCCTGGGGCTCGTCCTCGGCTCGGTGTACTTCATCGCGGCCTCGGGGCTCGTACTGACGTACAACACCTCGGGCATCTTCAACTTCGCGCACGGCGCGCAGGCGATGTTCGGCACGTTCCTGTACTGGCACGTCACCGAGCGGTGGGGCTGGCCGGTGTGGCTCGCGCTGATCATCGTGATCGGGGCCGTCGGCCCCGCGATGGGCGCCGCGCTGCATGCCGCGATCATGAAGGGCCTGCGCGGCACCGCCGACGTCACGAAGATCATCGTGACGGTGGCGGTGCTGCTCGGGACGGTGTACCTGGCCCAGTGGGTCTGGAATCCGGACGAGGCCCACACCGTGGACATGTTCTTCGGTGCGGGCGCCAAGATCACGCTGGCCGGCGTGGTCGTCCGGTACCACGAGATCGTCTGCCTGGTCGCCGCCGTGGCGATCGCCGTCGGGCTGCGGGTGCTGTTCACCCGCAGCCGGACGGGCGTGGTGATGCGCGGCTCGGTCGACGACCCCGACCTGCTGCGCCTGAACGGCCACGACCCCGAGCGCGCCGCGATGCTGTCGTGGGCGCTCGGCTCCACGCTCGCCGTCACCGCCGGGGTGCTGATCGTGCCCATCAGCGGCGGCGGGCTGGACGCGAACGCGCTGACCCTGCTGGTGATCGACGCGTTCGCCGCGGCGATGTTCGGCCGGCTGCGCAGCATCCCCCGCACTTTCGTGGGGGCGATCGTGCTCGGCCTGGCCGCCAACTACGTGCTCGCCTACCTGCCGTCGGCGGGCACCTTCACCGGCAACCTGCGCGTCTCACTGCCGATGATCATCCTGTTCGTGGTGCTGGTGGTGCTGCCCCAGGACCGGCTGCGCGGGGCCGCGATCCGGACCCGCGAGCGGTACCGGGTGCCGACCGTCCGGGGCGCGGCCGTGTGGGGCCTCGTGCTCGTCGCAGTCGTCTACCTCTACAGTCTGCTGCTGTCGGACGGCGCCATCACCACGTTCTCGCTCGGCATGACGTTCGCGATCATCGCGCTGTCGCTGACCGTCCTCACCGGCTACGCGGGCGAGCTGAACCTCGCGCCGCTGGCCTTCGGCGCGGTCGCGACGGTCGTCGCGTTCCACGCCGGGGTGGTCGGTACCGGCCTCGACGCGCGGATGAACGTCCAGGGCATCGTGCTGGGCGTCGCGGTCGCGGCGCTGGTCGGCGGGCTCGTCGCGCTGCCGGCGCTGCGCCTGCGCGGCCTCTACCTGGCCCTCGCGACGATGGCGTTCGGCGAGTTCCTGTCGAACATGGTGCTGCGCGACACCACCCAGCACGAGTTGTTCGGCATGAAGTTCACACTGTTCCCGGACGGGGCGCTCGTCGTCCCGCCGCTGAAGATCGGCCCACTGGACCTGCGGGACGGCACGACGTCGCTGATGGCGGCCACCGTGCTGTTCGCGCTGATCGCCATCGGGCTCGCCGCGCTCCGCAACAGCGGGTACGGGCGGCGGCTCGCGGCGATGAAGGACAGCCCGGCGGCCTCGGCGATGCTCGGCCAGAACCTGGTCCGGCTGAAGCTGAGCGTGTTCATGATCTCCGCCGCGATCGCGGGCCTCGGCGGCGTGCTGATGTCCGCCGCGACCGGGACCGTCGCGCAGGAGAACTTCACGTTCATCGGCAGCCTCGCCCTGCTGATGCTCGTCGTGGTCGCCGGCATCGGCTACCTCAGCGGCGCGCTCATCGGCGGGCTGATGGCGGGCGTCGGCTCGGCCGTCCTGGTGTCCACGTTCAGCGACCTGGCGCTGGAGAACGAGGGCATGGCCACGATCTACAAGGCGCTCGGTCACCTCGTCCTCGTCGGCACGGCGCTGGTCGGGATGGGCGTCGGACGGAACCCGAGCGGCTTCATCCACGACCTCATCCAGGGGTATCGGGCGACGCGGAACGCCAAGCCCGTCCTGTACGGGGCGGCGGCACTGGCCTTCGTCCTCTATCTTCTGGCGCTCACCGGCGTGATCGGGACGTGGATGTTCGCGATCCTCGCGCTATGCGTGATCATGCTGGTCCCCGTCTTCGGCCGCATGTACCTGGACGAGGGGCGGCGCGACCGTCCGACGCCGCTCGAGCTCATCGGCGTGGACGAGCCCTACACCGACGAACTGCGCGTGCGCCTCGACCGCGAACTCGGCCTGAAGGGAGGGGCCCGTGCCTGACACACCGCCGCTGCTCGAAACGAAGGGCATCACCGTCCGGTTCGGCGGCAACACCGCCGTCGACGATGTCGGCCTCACGATGGACGAAGGTCGGATCACCGGGCTGATCGGCCCGAACGGCGCCGGCAAGACGACGATGTTCAACACCATCACCGGCCTGCAGAAGCCCGCGTCCGGCCAGGTGCTCCTGGACGGCGACGACATCACCGGGCTGTCCCCGGCCAGGCGCGCGCGGCGCGGCATGGCGCGCACGTTCCAGCGGCTGGAGCTGTTCCTGTCGCTGTCGGTGCGCGACAACGTGCGCGTCGCGGGCGACATCCTGCGCAGCCACAGCCGCAAGCGCTTCGACCTGGACGAGCGGACCGACCGGATCCTCGAACGGACCGGGCTCACCGACGTCGCCGACCGCGACGTGTCCGACATCCCGATCGGGCGGGCCCGCGTCGTGGAGGTGGCCCGCGCGCTGATGACCTCACCGCGCGTCCTGCTGCTGGACGAGCCCGCGTCCGGCCAGACCGAGCGCGAGACGGAGGCGTTCGCGGAGATGCTCACCGGCCTCGCCGGGGAGGGCCTCGCGATCTGCCTGGTCGAGCACGACCTGCCGCTCGTGATGAAGCTGTGCGCGACGATCCACGTCCTCGACTACGGCGCGCTGATCGCCTCCGGCACCCCGGCGGAGATCAAGGAGTCGCCCGAGGTCATCGCCGCCTACATCGGCACGGAGGAGGCGTCCCATGAGTGACTCGAAGGCAGACGTCGAGCCGCTGCTCGAACTGGTGGACGTCCGCGCGGGCTACGGCGCCATCGAGGTCCTGCACGGCGTCGACCTGGCGCTGAAGCCGGGATCGCTGCTGGCGCTGCTCGGCCCGAACGGCGGCGGAAAGTCGACCACGATGCGCGTCTGCGCGGGCCTGCATCCCCCGACGGGCGGGGAGCTGCGGTACGCGGGCCGCAAGGTGAACGGCATCTCCGCGCAGGACGCGGCCCGCCTCGGCGTGTGCTCGATCCCCGAGGGCCGCGGGATCTTCCCGAACCTGACGGTCCGGGAGAACCTGTGGGCCGCCACCGGGACCGGCGCCGCGCGCGAGGACCTGGAGGAGAAGGCGTACGCCCGCTTCCCCCGCCTCGGCGAGCGCCGGAACCAGCTCGCCGGATCCATGTCCGGCGGCGAGCAGCAGATGCTCGCGCTGTCGCGGGCCCTCGGCACCGATCCGGCGGTGCTGCTGCTCGACGAGCTGTCCATGGGCCTCGCGCCCATGATCGTCACCCGGATGTACGAGACGGTCGCCGAGCTGGTCGCGGGCGGCCTGTCGGTGCTGGTCGCCGAGCAGTTCGCCCGCGCCGTCCTGCCCATCGCCGACACCGCCGCGCTGATGCTGCACGGGCGCGTGGTGGCGGCCGGCCCGCCCGCCGAGATCGAAGACCGGCTGTCCAGCGACTACCTGGGAGGTTGACCCCCATCATGCTCACCGAGGAACGACGCCAGCAGTTCAAGGACGACGTGGCGAACCAGAAGCTGAAGACCGATCAGTCCCGCTTCGACGGGGTGCTGCGCATCGTCGGCATTGTCGCGATGGTCGCCGGTGTCGTCGGCGTCTTCATCGCCTACAACGTCTCGCTGACCAAGGACGACATGCGCGACGTGGGCTCGCTCCAGACCCTCGCCGTCGGATTCCTGGCGGTGACCGTCCTGGGCGCGGCCCTGTACCTGGCCGCCGCGGTGACCCGCGTCCTGCGCCTGTGGCTCCTGCGCCAGCTGCTGGAGCAGCAGTCGCAGACCGACCAGATCGCCGCCGCCCTCAGCAAGAACACCTAACCCCTCGTTGACCTGCGGCGTGTTGTTGTTATGAGCCGCCCTATAAAAAAAACACCCCGCCCGGCAACAGAGTACGGGGCGGGGGGGA